>JBIOJD010000019.1:0-20696 GCA_044450485.1 Polyangiales bacterium
CAGGACGGATTTGGTCGCGCGCACGCCTAGGCGCGCTTGTTCGACGTCGACGCGGACTTGTTGCTGCAAGATCTCGACCTGCGCGAGGAGACCCTTTGCGGTCGCGCGCGCTTCGTCGACCTGGGCGTTCGTGATGCCGCCCTGGAAGATCGGCCAGTTGATGGTCGCGCCTGCGTTCCAGTTCCAGGCCATGTTGTCGAGGTGTCGACCCGCTTCGCTGACGGCGGTCGACACACCGAGCGTCGGCCAGTACGCGCCTTGGATGGACTCCACCGTGAGCTGCTGCGCCTGCAGTTGCTTCTGCAGCGATACGAACTCGGGTCGCCGGTCGAGCGCCTCCTTCACCAGGGGGTCGAGCGCGCCGTCCTCGCCTTCGACCGCGGGCAGACCGTCGTCCGACACCTCGTAGTCGGTGTCGCGCTCCACACCCATGGCTTGATTGAGCGTGGCCTTGTCGGACGCGTAGCTGTTCTCCGCGGTGATGACGTTGACCTGCGCGTTCGCGTAGTCGGTGCGCACCTGCGCGAGATCGATCTCGGCGCGCGTGCCGGCGCGTACGAAGCCTTCGATCTGGTGCAAGTGGCGTTCCTGATTCTCGAGCGTTTCGCGCGCGACCGAGATCATCGCTTTGTCCGCGCGAGCGGTGAAGAACGCCACGCGTACGTTCTGTTCGATCTGGAGCGCGGTGGCTTGCTCGTCGCTCTTGCGGGCCTCGACCGTGACCTTCGCAGCGGACTTGCGTTTCCATGTCTGACCGAAGTCGTAGATCATCTGGTTCGCGTTCAACCCGAAGTTGAAGAAATCGATGGTCTTGAAGCTGGGAGCCGGAACAGCCTGGCTGGAGAACTGTCCTGGAGCGATGTTGGCCGTCTTTCGCTGGTAGGCTGCCACGGCCGCGACCTGCGGGTAGAGTGGCGCGGCCGCTTGGTCGACGCGTGAGCGCGAGACGTCTGTCGCAGCCAGAGCCTGGTGCATCAACGGCTGGTACTTGCGCGCGGTCTCGAGCGCCTCTGCGAGACCGAGCACGTGCCCCGAGGATGACGAGCCAGCAGGGACCGCCTCGAACTTCGTGGGCGCCGCTTGCGGGGCCGATGCCTCCGTCACCCCAGTTTGGCTCGCAGCCGGCGCGGCTGCGGCCGCAGAAGCCGGCGCGGGTGGTGCAGCTTCGCCGGGGGACGGCGCTTGCGGCTGTGCCCAAGCAGTCACCGGTAAGAACAACACGAAAGCCAACGCTCTCCAGCTCATTCGTACCTCAACGCATCGATCGGGTCGAGCATCGATGCCTTGCGCGCTGGATACAACCCGAAGCCGATGCCGACCAGCGCGCTGAAGATGACCGCGATGCCGACGATGTCGGGACGCACCAGCATCGGCCAGCCGAATTGCTTGGCCAGATAGCCTGCGCTCGACACGCCCAGGCCCACGCCGATCAAACCGCCGGCCACGGACAGCGTCAGCGCTTCGATCAGGAACTGGGCCAGGATGTTGCGCGGCTTCGCGCCCACCGCCATGCGCAGGCCGATCTCGCGCGTGCGCTCGGTCACGCTCACCAGCATGATGTTCATGATGCCGATGCCGCCGACGAGCAGCGAGACCGCAGCCACGCTGGCCAATAGCGTGGTCAGCGTCTGAGTCCCCTGCTGCTGCGCGGATGCCATCTCGGTCAGGTCGCGCATCGAGAAGTCGTCGTCCGCGTCGAGCGCGAGGTGATGGCGATCGCGCAGCAGCGCCTTGATCTGCTTCTGCGCGCGCTCGGTGCCGGCCTCTGGAGTCGCGCTGACCATGAGCACGCCCGAGATGTACTTCTGGAGCCCGCCCTGGATGCGAGCGAGATACGTCGTCTGGGGCACGATCACCGTGTCGTCGTAGTCCTGGCCGGTCGGCGACTGGCCCTTCTTCGCGAGCACGCCGACCACTTGGAACGGCACGCTGTGGATTTGCACGGCTTGGCCGATCGGATCGAAGCCTGGGCCATAGAGCTTGTCGACCACGGTCTGTCCGAGCAGCACCACCTTGGTCGCGCCATCGACGTCGGACTGCGTGAACGCACTGCCGCGCGCCATCGGCCAGCTCCTGATATCGAGGTAGGCGGGCGACGTCCCCATCACCGTCGTGCTCCAGTTCTGATCTTCGCTCAGCACCTGCTGCACGGTGCGCAGCGTCGCGGCCGCGTAGCGCACCGAGGGCACCTCGGCCTGGATCGCACGCAGATCGTCCCAGGTCAGCGTCGGCATGCTGCCGAAGCCGCCGAACGCGCCGCCGCGAGAGGTCACGCCGGGCAAGATCAAGATCAGGTTCGAGCCCATCGACGAGAAGGCCTGCTCGACCATGGCCTTGGCGCCTTCACCGATCGCGACCATCGCGATGACCGCGCCCACGCCGATCATGATCCCGAGCGTGGTCAGAAACGATCGCAGCTTGTTGCGACCCAGAGCGCGCGTGGCGACGCGCAACGTCTGAATGCTGTTCATGGCGCAACCGCCGCGGTTGCCGGCACAGGCGAGAGCTCCGCGCGCGCATCGCGCGGAGGACGCCGATCGTCCGATTGCAGCCGACCATCTTTCATGACGATCACGCGCGAGGCGAACTCCGCGATGTCCGCCTCGTGGGTCACGAGCAGGATGGTGATGTCCGCGCGTCCGAGCTCCTGGAACAGCGCCATGATCTCGACACTGGTGCGCGAATCGAGGTTGCCGGTGGGCTCGTCGGCCACGATGATCTTGGGCTGCGTCACGATCGCGCGCGCCACGGCCACACGCTGCTGTTGACCGCCCGACATCTGATTGGGATGGTGGTGCATCCGCTCGCCCAGGCCGACTTTGACGAGCGCCTCGGTCGCGCGCTTGTGCCGCGCGCGCGTGGGCACGCCGGCGTAGAGCAATGGCAGCTCGACGTTCTCGAGCGCACTGGTGCGCGACAGCAAGTTGAAGCTCTGGAACACGAAACCGATGGTCTGGTTGCGGATCTCTGCAAGCGCGTTGCGGTCGAGCTGCGAGACCTCGCGCCCGTCGAGCAAGTACTTGCCCGCGCTCGGTCGGTCGAGGCAACCGATGATGTTCATCAGTGTGGATTTGCCGGAGCCAGACGAGCCCATCACCGCCACGAAATCGCCGTGCTCGATCGCCAGCGTCACGCCGCGCAGCGCGTGCACCTCCACGTCACCCATGCGGTAGACCTTGGTGATCTTGTCGAGCAGCAGAAGCGATTTCGCGTCGACCATCAGAACATCCGGAGCGGGTTGCGCGCGGCGCCGCCCTTCGCTCCGGCTCCCTCCGGCGCGTCGGTCACGACCTTGTCGCCTGCCGTCAGCGCACCCTCGAGCACCTCGGTCACGGTGCCGTCGGAGATGCCGGTCCGAATCGTCACTTCCTGCGGCTTGTCGCCGCGCATCACCCAGACCGCCCGCGAGCTCGGCTCGCGCGTAGAAGGACGAACGCCCCGCGATGCGATGCCGCCGCCGCGGGGTTGTGCGGCTCCAGCCGCGGGCCGGGCTCCTGCCGTCTTGCCCGCCGGCTCGCCGCGCAGGCGCGCGACCACGTCCGGCGTCGGACGGAAGCGCAGGGCCGCGTTCGGCACCCGCAGCGCGTCGTCGCGCGAGGCGCTGACGAAGGTCACGGCCGCGGTCATCCCCGGCCGGAGCTTGAGCTCGGTGTTGTCGACGTCGATCACCGCATCGTAGGTGACGACGTTCTGCAGCGTCTGCGGCGCGTTGCGGATCTGTCGGATCGTGCCGCGAAAGCGATCGCCCGGATACGCGTCGACCGTGAACATCGCGTCCATGCCCGAGCGGAGCTTGCCCACGTCGGCCTCGGACACGCTGGAGTCCACCTGCATCTTGCGCAGATCCTCCGCGATCACGAACAACGTGGGCGCTGCGAGCGACGCGGCCACTGTCTGGCCCACGTCGACGTTGCGCGAGATGACGGTGCCGTTGATCGGCGAGATGATGGTCGTGTAGTCGAGGTTGACCTGAGCCTGGTGCAGCGCAGCTTCGGCCTGCGCGACCGCGGCACGGCTCGCGTCGATCTGCGCTTTGGCCGCCGCAGCAGCCGCCTCGGTCGTGTCCGCATCGGCCTGCGGCCCGAGCTTTTGCTCTGCCAAGCTGCGGGCGCGCACGGCCTGCCGATCGGCGTCCATGGCCTGCACCTCGGACTTGGCGACGTTGGCCTTGGCCGCGGTGTAGTTCGCGCGCCCCTGCTCGAGCGCGGCGCGAAAGAGCTGCGGGTCGATCTTGGCGATGACCTGGCCCTTCTTGACTGCGGAGTTGAAGTCGACGCGGATCTCTTGCACCCGGCCCGAGACCTGGCTGCCCACCTGCACCGTGACCAGCGCCGAGAGCGTGCCGGTCGCCGTGACCTTGGACACCACTGGCCCGCGATCGACCGCGGCGGTGTCGAGCTTCAAATCTTGCGACTTGCTGGCCTTACCGTGGCGGTAATAGGTGTACGCGCCGCCGCCCGCGAGCAGCAGCGCGCAGATCCAGGTGACCGTTCGCAAACGAGAGCTGTTCATCGCTCGGCTCCTGCACGTGGGCGTGCCCTCGGGGGCGCGGCGCAGCCACGGTACGTCGATCGCCCGACTTGGGGCAGATGGTCCACACATTGGACGTCAGACCGACCCGTTGTCAAAGCGGTTGATTGAAATGCTGGCCGAAGCGTGCGGCTGGATCTAGACATAAGCGAATGATCTCAGTTTGTTACACTCGGACGGCCGGTCGTCGATTGCACCGTGCTAGGCTGCCAGCCGCTGGCCTTCATAGCACTGGCGCAGTGTGCCGGAGTGCATGAAGCAAGAAACCAGGACCGGAGGCTCGATGTTTCCAAGATCGTGCACGCTCGTGCTCTTTTCGACGCTGGCACTGGCCTGCGGCGGCGCCCAGACGCCGCCAGCCTCGAGCGCGGCGCAGCAGAAGAGCGAGGACCCGGCCTCGAGCCTCGTCGTCACTGAAGCGCTCGGCCATCCGCACATCGGCGAGGCTGCGCCCGACTTCGAGCTGCCAGATCAACAAGGCAACTTGGTCAAGCTCTCGTCGCTGCGCGGCTCGATCGTGGTGCTGGCGCTCGTCGCATCGTGGTGCCCGTTCTCCAAGGCAGAGCAACCCCACCTCAAGACGCTGGCGGAGGGCATTTTGCCCCGGGGCGTGAAGACGATCGCAGTGGTGATCGCCGACACCGAAGAGGGCTTCGCCAAGTACAACGAGCGCTTGCCCATGGGGTTTCCCGTGCTGCGCGACGTCGGGGACGTGGTCGGCTTGGGCTATTCGCCCGAGCACGCGCACCCGTCGTTCAAGGATCGGCGCAAGGTCGAGGTCAGCGCGAACGTCGTGATCGATCCGCAAGGCGTGATCCGATACTTCACGCTCGGCGACACCAAGAACTTCGACGCCGAGATGGTGCAAGTGCGCGCGGCGGTGGACGGGCTGCTGGCTCAGGGAGGCTGAGCCCATGCGACATCCGCTTGCGGTCGCGCGCCTCGCGTGCGCGCTCGCGCTCAGTGCCTGCGGCGGTGCGAGCGCCAGCCAGCTCCCTTTGTGGGAGCAGCCCGGGCTCGCGAGCGCGGTGCGACCCGAGATGGGGCCGCCACAGCCCGGTGACCTCGCGCCCTCGCTCGAGCTGCCGCGCACGGACGGCGCGGCGTATCGCTTGGCGGACGCCCGCGGTGCGTGGGTGCTCTTGCACTTCACCGCTTCGTGGTGTCCGTTCTGCGACGCGGAGGTCGAGCACCTCGGAGAGATCGCGCGGGCGTATGCAGGCCGCCACGTCATAGTCGTGGTCGTGGACGTCCAAGAAGAGCAGGCACATTGGCTCGAGTACGCGAAGGCTCACGTCGCGCCCGAGGTGATCGCGCTCTACGACCAGAGCGGCGATCAGGCGCGCCACTTCGCCCCGCCGGGCGCTCAGCCGTCGTTCGAGGACCGCGCGCAAGCCGTGTTCGATTCGACACTGCTCATCGACCCGGAAGGGCGCATTCGTTTGTTCTTGCTGCCGAACAGCGAGCAGTTCGATCCCAAGTTCGCGGCGGTGCGGCGCGAGCTCGATCGCATGCTGGCAGAAGGCCCCCGCAAGTGAGAGCCGTGCTGCTGTGCCTGCTCGCTGGCTGCGCGCACGCCAGCTCCCCACGCGAGACCAGCGCCGTGCAAGAGACGAGCGCAACGCTCCCGCCCGAACGCGTGGTGCAGGCCGAGGTCCACGCGCCCGCGACCGTCACGCCCGGAGCGGAAAGCGAGCTTCGCGTGCTGTTGCGCATCGCGAGCGGCTACCACGTGATGTCCGACCAGCCGAGTAACCCGCTCTACATCCCGACGCGCGTGCGTTTCGATGACGCGGACGGAATCAGTTTCGGCGCGACGAGCTACCCCGCGCCGCAGAGCTTCGATCTCGGCGACGAGCGCATCTCGACCTTCGAGGGTGAGCGCACGGTGACCGCGCCCTTCACGGTTGCGCAAGACGCAGCAGTGGGGCCCCGCAACCTCACGGGCACGTTCGAGTACCAGTCGTGCACGCGCACGAGTTGCTTGTTCCCGGTCAAACGCGCATTGCGCGCACAGCTCACGATTTCGCGTTAGCCGCGTTGGAGCGCGCGCAGCGTGAGCGCTGAACAGCGCAGGCCTCGACACGTTCCCGTCCAAGCACCCCGCATGTTGCGGAGGGTGCGAACTCGCGTGCGCACGCCGTCATCGAGCACTTGCTGCGGTCTTGTCGCATCGCGCGCGTGGACTACAATGCCCATGGGTCTGGAGCGCTGTTCGCGACGGAGGCTGTGATGAAACGGCAAGGGATTTGGTCTGGCGTGTGGGCAGGGCCCGCATCGCTCCTTGGTTGCGCGTTGCTGCTCGGCACCGCGTGTGGCTCGAGCAAGAGCGGCACGACCGGGAGCCCGAGCGGGTCCAACACACTGCTGCCTGGTCAACCGGGTGGCGCGGCTGCGCCGGGCGCGGGCAACGCGACGGGCACGGCGACTACGCCGGGACTCTCGGGAACACCCGGCACCTCGCCCACAGCCGTGAGCGGAGGCGGAAGCTGGTGCAACGCGCTGAGCGTGCTGCGTAGCCCGTGCCAACAGTGTCACGGCGCGCAGCGCATGTTCGGCGCGCCGATGTCGATGGTCACCTACCAAGACATGATCGCGCCGGCGGTCTCCGACAAGACCAAGAAGGTCTACGAGCTGGTGCGCGTGCGCATCCACGACACGCAGAAGCCGATGCCGCCTGCGCAGATCACGCCGCTCACCGCGGCGCAGGTCGCGGCGCTCGACAGCTGGATCGACGCCGGTGCGCAGCCGGGCGCCGACCCGACGTGCGGCGGAGGCACGACGACGGGCGCGGCTGGAGCGGGAGCGACGGGTGGCTCGACCGGTGCTGCAGGTGCAGGCGGAAGCACGACCACGACCTCGAGCGATTGGCCGGCGGACTGCGAGATGCACTACACGTTCCTCGCGAACAGCAACGGCGGCAAAGAATCGATCGCCGCCGGCGCCGAAATACATCCGTCTTTCTACTTCATGCCGCCGTGGCCGGCCGGAACGCAGGCCGTCGAGTTCCGCGCGGTCATCGACAACGCGCAGGTGCTGCACCACTGGATCCTGTACGCACAGGACGGCGCATTCCTCGCCGGCTGGGCACCGGGCAACAACGCCGGCAAGGTTCCATCGGACGTGGGCATCTACATGCCGAGCGGCACGGACCAGCTCAGGCTCGACGTGCACTACAACAACTTGGGCGGCACGACCGCGCAGCAGGACGCGAGCGGTGTCGAGCTGTGCGTCATCTCGACGGCGAGCAAGCTGAGACCGCACACCGCCACCACCTACGGTCTCACCGCGTCGGCCACCGCGCCGGCGCACATGATGGTGACGAACTCGTCGACGTGCACGGTCACGACCAGCATGGGCCCGGTGCACGTGATCGGGCAGAGCCCGCACATGCACAAGCTCGGCGTTCACGCGAAGCTCGAGTACAAGGCGGCGGGTGGCCAGGACATGGTGCTGCAGGACGCGCCCTTCGACTTCAACAACCAGCTCGCTTACTCGATCACACCGGATCTCGTGGTGAGTTCGGGCGACACGTTCACCACGAGCTGCACCTACAACAACACCACCGATGCCACAGTCACGTTCGGCCAGAACACCGAGAACGAGATGTGCTTCAACTTCATCATGTACTGGCCCAAAGGCGGCTTCACCTGTCCGGGCGCCGGCGGCCTGGGCGGCCTTAGTCCGCATTAGAGAGACGCTTGCAGTGACGCAAGCGGCGAGTGCACACACGCGCGGCTAGATCACTACCTAGCGCGGCTTTCGAATCCAGCGGACGATGTCTGTTGGAGGCTCGGATGAAGCTCGCCCGTGTGTTCCCGTGGCTCGTCTTGGTCCTCTGCGTCACGCAGGCGTGCTTTCCGAAGATCCGGTTCAATCCGTGTCCCGACCCGAAGTCGCCGCTTGTCTGTCCGAACCAGACATGCTGCCCGACCGGCTTTCCGTTCGAGTGCGGGGGAAAGTGCTACAGCGCGCCGAGCCCGTGCGGGTCGAGCTACGTCACGTGCAGCGGTAGCAGCAGCGGCAGCAGCGGTGCCGGTGGCAAGGCTGCCGGTGCCGGCGGATCGGCGGGCACCGCGTCTTCGAACGGCGTATCGCAACGAAGATACACGCGTGAGAACCAGGGAGCGACGAGCACGCAGACGCACGGCCGCGGCGCAGGCAGTGTGCCCGTTGCTGGGACCTGTCCGGCCTCGTATCCGGTCGCGTGCGGCGCGGGCTGCTGTCCCGCGGGCGCGACGTGCACGGGCTCCGGCAACTTCGCGTGCTCGGCGTGCAGCGGCGGCACCTGCATGAGCAGCACCCAGCCTGCGACCACGCCACCGAACGCCTCGATTCCTTGCGGCAGCGGCTTCTGTCCGAACACGGCACCCTCGTGCGTCACCTCGACCAGTGAGCCCATCTGCTGCCCCAGTGGCGCGTCGGTCGTGTGCGGCGCGAGCTGCTGTGAGGACGGTACGACCTGCAATGGCGACCAGTGCGGCTGCAATACCAATGCCGGCGAGATCGCGTGCGGCGACTCCTGCTGCGCAGAGGGCACCACCTGCAGCAGCGGCCAGTGCGTAGGCAAGTGCGACCCGAGCTACCCGACCGAGTGCGGCACGACGTGCTGCGGGCCGGAGAGCAAGTGCATGGGCGGCGCGTGCAGCTGCCCGTCCGATCATCCCACTGTCTGCGGCGAGTTCTGCTGTCTGCCGGGAGCACCCTGCACCAATGGCGGCAGCGACTGCGGGTGCCCCGAAGGAGCGCAAGCGTGCAACGGCGCCAACAGCTGTTGCACGACGAGCTCGCAGAGCGGCGGTACCGCGGGAGCGCCGAGCGGCGCAGGAACCAGTAGCGGCAACTGCGGCTCGGGCCATCACATGGAGCCCGGGTGCGGGAAGTGCTGCCTCGACGGCTGGACGTGCTGCGGCTCCTTCGGCGCTGCGCCCGACTGCAACCCGCCAGCGTTCTGCGACTGAACCGCCCGCGCTCTTACGCCGCGGTCGCTAGTTGGCGCCGAAGAACGTTTCGATCTCTGCGCGCCGCGCGAGCGTGTCCGCGTAGCCGAGCTCGATCAGCTTGCCGACGTACTCGGGCTGGAATGCGACGTACGACAGCAGGTCCCAGCCCGACTCGCCGGTCGCGCCGATGCCACCGAGCAAGTGCCGCAGCGTGGTCGGAAACTTGTCGTACTGGTCCGACGCCATGCGACCGAGATCCTGCGAGGGCCTGAGCGAGAGCGCCGGAATCGGCCGCAGGAAGTCCGGCGTGTTGCGGCGCGTCGCCTCGGGGACGAAGCCGAGCGTGCGATTGATGCGCTCGAGCCGTTCCATGTCGTTGTCGAGGGAATCGAGGAACACCGAGTTGAGCAGCACGCCGGCCATCTTGGCCAAGCTGACCGAGGGCGCCATGGTCTCCCGATTGATCGCGACCGTTTGCTCCGAGGTCCGGAAGTAGCGGATCCCGATGGCGACGATCTTCTCGGCTCCGAGGTGAATCGCGGGGCTGATCGGCGCAGTCATGCGTATGCCGCCGTCGCCGAAGAACTTGCCGTCGATCTCGACCGGCGGAAAGAAGATCGGTATGGCCGCCGAGGCCAGCACGTGATCGACGCGGAGCTGCTCGCGCTGGGCGATCCGCCCGTGTCGCACCCACGGCTTGATCGTGGGGTCACCGTCGAAGAAGCTGACCGTGGTTCCGGTGAGGTAGTTGGTCGCGGACACGGCGGCACCTCGCAGCAACCCCGAGCGCAAATGCGACGCCAAGCGGTCGGTGTCGAGCACGCGAGTGAGCAACTCGCGCAGCGGCGCCGTATCGAGCAAGTAGTTGGCGCGACTGCGACCCAGCACGCCGCCAGTCGTGAGATCCTTGAGCCAGCGCATGCCCACGGTGGCGAGCTTGGGCATGTCGGTGCGATACACGTTCTTCGGCTCGAGCGACATCCAAGTCTCGGTCAAGCGCTGAGTGGCACCAGGAAAATCGTCGGCGTCGATCCCGAGCGCGACGCTGTTGATCGCGCCGGCGGACAGCCCGGTCAGGATCTGAAACGGCGACTCCTGTTGCCCGAGGATGTCGGACAGAGCGCGGACCGCGCCGACCTGATATGCGCCGCGCGCACCGCCGCCACCCAGCACCAGGCCCACGATCGCCACACGCCGAGACTAACACGAAGGCTTCGAGCAACGCCGCTTCCGATCGTGGCTCAACAGGCACGCCGCGCGGCTCGAATCGCGTCGAGGTGCAGCGTGGTGGTCAGATCTCGAGCGCGGTGCCAAAACGATCGGCGTACACCATTTCTTCGAGCGGGCGGCGAACGAGGGGACCGTGTCCCTGGCCGACGGGGTAGCCGATCGGAATGAACGCAGCCGTGCCCCATGGCTCCGGCAGGGCCAACAGCCCTCGGATCTCGGGCTCCTGCGCGCAGAGCAGCGTCGTGAGCACGCAGCCGAGGCCCTCGGCACGGCACGCGAGCAGTAGGTTCTGCACGGCCGGATACAGCGAAGCGCCGCCGACGACCGAAGGCCGTCCGAGCGCGCGATCGGTGATGGCGAGGCCACGTGGGTCGAAGCAGAGCACCAAGATCGCCGGTGTCTCGTGCATGTGCGCGGCGAGGTAGTCACCGGCCGCCAGCGTGCGCGCCGTACGCGAGCGCGCGGTCTCGGGGTTGGCCGCGAGCGCTGCGCGATTGCCTCCGCTGTACTCGGTCCACGCCACCTGATAGCGCCTGCCGAGATCCTGCTTGAGCGCGGGGTCGCGCACCACGATGATCCGCCACGCTTGGCGATTGCCTCCGCTCGGACCCCACGTGGCGGCTTCCAGCACGCGCCGCAGCACCTGGTCGGGAATCGGATCGGGCCGCAACATGCGCACGGCGCGCGTCGTGCGCATCGCTTCGTACAAGCCGATTTCGGACATCTGGACCTCCGGCGACAAGCCTACACCGAGCCGCACACAAACGGTGCGCCTCATCGCGCTGCTTGATCGCGCGGGGTCGACGTGGTTCGTTGGGAGCATGGGCTTCTTCGCTACCCGCTGCGTGCGGGGCTCGTGCGCTGCGCTCACGGTCTTGGCGACGGCGTGCGTGACAGCGAGCCGGCCCAAGGTCGCGGCGGAGCCGGCGCCTGCCTCGGTCGAGGCCGGCGAAACGCGCGCATTCGTCTTGCAGAAGCGCGAGCCCTCGCTCCCCGGCGCCGTTCCGGGCGATCTCGTGCTGCAAGCCCGCGGCATGGCCGTGGAGGTGGCCGGCAGCGGTCGCGCGGAACGCCTCGGCGCGCTCGTGACATTGCGTCAAGACGGAACGCGCCACGCCTGGGACTCTCTGCTGCCGCTGCTCGCCTGGAGCGGCGCCGTGCACGGGATGGTCGTCGAGCACATCGTGCCTCGGCTCGTGGGCGAGGACCCTGCGATCGTGATTCAGGCCGCGGCCGACACGGATGACACGCACCTGAAGGTGGAGCGCACGTTGCGCTTGTCGCAGGTCGCCGGGGTGCTCGACATCACCACCCGCGTCTTCACGACCGACGCCAGCGTGCCGACCGATCTCGCCGTCGTCGAGCGCGTGCGCTGGGGCGGCGGAGCACCCGAAGCGCCGCTGCAACCACCGCTGCTTCACGCCACCGCGGTCGAGGCCGCATGGATCGGGCGCGCGCTCGAGAACGACGCGGTGGTGCTCGGCGCGCTCGATGGCGCTGTGCGGATCACCGGCGATGAAGTCGAGCACGGGCGCGCAGATCAGCTGCTGTTCACCGATGTCTGGCTGCCGACCCGACCAGAAGCCGGTGCACGATACCGCGCGGATGCGCTGCTCGCGACGTCGATGCATGGGCTGGCGGAAGCGGTACGCCACTTCGGTTGGGCGCGAGGCAAGCCGTTCGCGGAAGCCGTGGTGCTGCTCGACTCTGACCCACCGGGAGCCGAGGTGCGTGCGGTCGATGCCGAGACCGGCGCCCTGGTCGCCGCAGGCATACCGGACGCGCAGCGCCGCGTTCTCTTGCCACTGCCGGAAGCCGCGCTGTCGCGCCCGCTCGCCGTGGTGGCGCTCGCGCACGGGCACGAAGCGAGCGCGCGCATGGCGCTCCCCGTACCTTCGCAGGCTCCGTTGTTGCTCAAGATCCCCGAGGGAGGCACGCTCGAGGTCGACGCGGTGCAGGGCGTCACGCGCGAGCCGATTCCGGTGCGCATCCGCGTGCTGCCGCGTGAGAGCAGCGCGAGCCCGAACCTCGGACCGGACTGGGCCGCGCGAGGCGCGATCGACACGCTCATCGCGTCCGATGGCCACGCGCGAATCGCCTTGCCCTCGGGCTTCTACCGACTGATCGTGACGCACGGCCCGGAATGGACCGTGCACGATCAACCCGTCGAGCTCGACGTCGGCGCAACCGTCAGCGTGCACGCGCGCCTCGAGCACGTGGTCGACCCGGGACCGTTCGTCCCGTGCGAGCTCCACGTGCACGCGGCGCCGAGCCACGACAGTCAGGTGTCGCTCGAGGATCGGGTGGCGTCGCTCGTGGCCGAGGGCATCGCGGTCGCCGTGGCGACCGATCACAACCACGTGACGGACTACGGCCCTGCGGTGCAGGCTCAACCGCTGCAGGGCCTCGTGAGCTTGACCGGCGTCGAAGTCACCACCGGAATGCCGGCGATCGGCCACTTCAACGCGTATCCCTACCCGCTCGACCCGGACCGGCCGGGCAACGGCGCGCCCGATTTCGTCGGACAGCGGCCGGCGACTTTGTTCCGAGCCCTTCACGCCGTGAGCCCCGAGATCGTGGTGCAGGTCAATCACCCGCGCTGGGCAGGCGGTATCGGCTACTTCGAGCTGACCCACTACGACCCGGCGACTGGAACGGGCGACGCGGACTTCAGCGATGATTTCGACGCGCTCGAAGTCTGGAACGGCTTCGACCTGGCACGCCGCGAGGCAGTCGACGGCCTGTTTCACGAGTGGCTCGCCATGCTCGGTCGAGGAAGGCACGTCGTGGCGACCGGCAGCAGCGACTCCCACACGATTCGCTCGCAGAACGCAGGCTATCCCCGCACGTACGTGCGCGCGTCGCCCGCCTTCGCGCAGAGCGCGCGCGCGATCGTGCGACCGCTCAAACAGGGCCGCGCGTTCGTCACGAACGGACCCTTCGTGGACGTGCAGGTCGACGGCCACGGCCCTGGAGAAGTCGTCGCGGTGCGCGGGAGCGAGGTGATCGTCACCGTCTCGGCGCAGACCGCGCCCTGGATGCGGCTGTCATCGTTGCGCGCGTACTTCGGCAATGACCTGGTGTACAAGTCGCCGCTCGAGCCTGAGCCAGCAGGCGGCGCGCGCGCACCGCACGCAAACCGCTACGAGCACACGCTGCGCTTGCCATTCGGCCGCGATGCACCGCTGGTCGTGGCGGTCGAGGGCGATCAACCCTACGACGGAATCGTGGCAAAGTCGGACGTGAGACCGTTCGCTTTCACGAACCCGATCTGGTTGACCCACGCAACGGCGGACGCAGGCCAGTAGTCGCGTCGTTCTACGGGCACGACGACGGGGGGGGACTGTCGATCGACTCGGGTCCGTGGTCCACGTGCGCGTCGTAGAAGGCTTGGAACGCGCGCAGATCCAGCGTGTCGGTGAGCAGGCGGTAACCCCAGGCCACGACGCCGAAGCGGGTCGGCAGCGCGTCATATTCCGTGAGCAACGTCAGTCTTCGGCCGCGCACCCAATCGCCGAGCTGCTTGACCTCGGCAGCGCATCCGTCCGGGCAGTGATACAGGGCCACCACACCGCCGTGCTCGAGGTTGTGCACCCAGTGCTCGGCGGCGAGCGGCTGTTCGTGTACGCCCCAGGCGCCCCAGCAGGGGTTGTGGTCGCCGCCGACCGGTGGCGGGTCCGGATAGGCGATGGGGCCGTTCACGTGGTTCGCGCTGAGAACGGGGATCGACTGCTCGCACTGCCCGGTCGCCGTGCAGATGCCGCGGCCGGCCGTCGAGACGGGCGTGGGCATCGGCGTGGATCCGTCGTTCTCGAAACCTGCGTCACAGTCGTTGCCGAGGGAACAAGCGTCGGGGGCTGCGCCAGCCTCGGCGCTCGGGCTCCTGGCTCGCAATGAGGCGGGCCGTGAGGGATGGCTGCACGCCCACGACGCGAGCACGAGCACCGAGCAAGCCAAACGAAACCAAGCGCTCCGCATGATCAACCCAGCTTCTTGCTGAAACGCGCAGAGGCGAGCACGACCAGCACGCTCAGGATCCCGGCCAGCCAGATCAGCTCCACCTGCACGTCGGCAAACCCTGCGCCCTTGAGCGTGATCCCGCGCACGATGCGCAGAAAATGCGTGAGCGGTAGCGCCTGCGACAACCATTGTGCCGGCACCGGCATGCCTTCGAATGGAAACATGAACCCGCTCAGCAAGATGTTCGGCAAGAGGAAGAAGAACGACATCTGCATCGCCTGCTGCTGCGTCTGAGCGAGCGTCGAGAAAAACAACCCGAGCGCCAGATTCGCGGCGATGAATACCGAGCCGAGAGCATAGAGCAAGATCAGCGAACCGCCTATCGGAACGTCGAACACCCAGTGCCCGATGATCAAGATCAGCGTGATCTGCACGTAGCCGATCGCGATGTAGGGCACGATCTTGCCCAAGATCAGCTCGATGCGCCGCACGGGCGAAACGATCAGCTGCTCGAGGGTGCCGCGCTCACGCTCGCGCGCGATTGCCATCGCCGTCAGCATGGTCATCGTCATGGTCAAGATGACGCCGACCAGCCCTGGCACCACGTAGATCGCGGTCTTGAGCTCCGGGTTGTACCAAGTCGTGGGCTCGAGCGAGAACGCCTCCACCGCGAGCCGCTGCCCCGTCTTCAGCACGTTCGCGCTCAGCAGCTCCAGCGCGCGCGACGCGACCAGTGAGGCCGCGGTGTTGGTGGCGCTGGCGACCGTCTGGGGATCGGAGCCGTCGACCACGAGCTGGACCTGAACGGGACGACCCGCGCGCAGGCGCTCGCCGAAGCGAGACGGCACCACGAGCGCGACGTGCGCCCTGCCCGACCGCAGCGCACGCGCGATCTCGCCGTAGTCGCGGACCGCGCCCGCGAAAGAATAGAAACCCGTGGCCTCCATCCGAAACAGCAGATCCCGTGACTCTGCACTGTGGTCCTGGTCGTAGATCACGGTCGAGATGTGACGGACGTCCGTGTTGATCGCGTAGCCGAACAGCAGCAGTTGCATCACTGGAATGCCGACCATCATGCCGAGGGTCATCCGGTCGCGACGGAGCTGCAGCAATTCCTTCCAGGCCACGGCGAGCAGCCGGTTCATGCCGCCCCCGAGGCCGCGCGTGTCTCTTCGTCCTCACGCACCATCGATACGAACGCGTCTTCGACGGAAGCGCGTCCCTCCACGCAGCGCCCAGGTGCGAGCCCGGCCTTGGTCAATGCATCGCGCACCACCCCCTCTGGGTCGTCGACACCGCGCAGCGCCACGCGCAGGCGGCCGCCGTAATGACCCACCCCGTCGACCTCGGGCAGCGCTCGCAGCAGCGTCGCAGCCTCGGCCTCGCGCTCGACCTCGACCTCGACCACACGCAGCCCGCGGCGCGCGACGACCTCGTCGGGCGTGCCGATCGCAAGCAGCTCGCCTCGAAAGATGAACGCCAGGCGGTGGCATCGTTCCGCCTCGTCCATGTAATGCGTGGTCACGAGCACCGTCGTGCCCTGGCTCGCCAAGATGTGGATGCGATCCCAGAACTGCCGGCGGCTGACGGGATCGACTCCGGCGGTCGGTTCGTCGAGGAAGAGCAGCGGGGGCTCGTGGATCGTGGCGCACGCCAGCGCCACGCGTTGCTTCCAGCCGCCGGAGAGCGTGCCGGCCAGCTGCTTGCGCCGGTCGAGCAGTCCGCTCTGGGCCAGCACCTGCTCGATGCGCTCCCGACGTCTCGGACGCGGCAAACCATAGATCCCGCCGTAGAATTTGAGGTTCTCTTCCACGGTCAGGTCCTCGTACAGGCTGAAGCGCTGGGTCATGTAGCCGATGCGCTGCTTGATCTGTTCCGGGTCGCGCGCGATGTCGTAGCCGACCACGCGTCCCGTTCCGCTGCTCGGGTCGAGGATGCCGCACAACATGCGAATCGTGGTCGACTTGCCCGCGCCGTTGGGGCCGAGCACGCCGAAGATCTCGCCGCGGTACACGGTGAAGGACACGTCCCGCACCGCGACCAGGTCGCCGAAGCGGCGCGCGAGCTTGTCGGTGGAAATGACCACCTCGCGGGTTTCGGCCGCATGCGGAGACGTGCGCGAGCCCACGTCCACCGGCTGCGCTTCCTGAGCCACGCTCACTTGCCTCGCCCGGCGAGCGCGACGAAGGCAGGCACTCCTGCGTGCAGCACCCCACGCAGGTCGTCTACCCGCACACGCACGCGCAGCACGAGGTTCGGTCGCTCGCTCTCGCTGAACAGAAAGCGCGGCGTGAACTCGGTGCGCGGATACACGTACTCGACGTGACCTGCGAGCTGACCGGAGATCCCGTCGGCCCGCACGCGCATCGGGGCACCCACCACGATGCCTTGCAGCTTGCCCTCGGCGACGAACACGTCCACGAACGGGTGCGTCAGATCGGCCAGCGTCGCAGCGGGCGCGCCCGGACCCACCACCTCCCCGACCTTCACGTGCAGGTCGAGCACCGTCGCGGCCATCGGGCTGTGCAGCGCATAGCGCTCGAGGCGCGCGTCGATCTCGGACAGCGCGGCCTGCGCCGCTTGCACGCGCGCCTCCGCCGCGGAGATCTCTTGCACGCGTGGCCCGGCGCGCATGGCCTTGAGCCGCTGCTCGAGCGCGCGGCGCCGATCGGCGGTTGCGCTGAGCTCGGCGGAGACGCTGTCGAGGGTTGCCTGCGGAGCTGCGCCCTGGTTCTGCAGCTCGGCCTGACGCGCCAGCGTCTTCTCCAGGTTCTGCTGCTGCGCCAAGAGCGCCGAGATCTCGGCGGCGCTCGCCTGCAGCTCTTCGCTGCGCGTGCCCGCGCGCAGCAGCTTGAGCTGGGCCTGGGCGGCGCCGACGTCGGCCGCGCGCAGCTCCCGCACCGGCCGCTCGAGACCATCGTCGAGCCGCACCAGCTCCGCGCCCGCTAACACTTGCTGTCCCCGCTCCACGCCCACCGCGAGCACGCGCCCGCCGAGCTCGAAACCGATCACGCGGTCGTCGTACTCGATCACGCCCTGCAGCGGCTCGGGCGGCGCCGGCTCGCCACCGGGACAGCCGGCAAGCGCGAGGAAGAAGACCGCCAAAGCCCGCGGTGCCCGGTCCGTCATGCGGGCGAGGATCGCCAAGTTTGTTTGCGTTGTCATCAGCCCGCACGCCGCGCATGCTGCGTCGACCATGACCGAGGCGGTCCCGAGCAGACCGCGAGCCGCGGCCTCGGCGACCTGCGCACATGGCGAAAAGACGCACGAAGAAGCCCGTGACAGCAGGCCTCGGGCAGGGCTCCGAACGCCCGGCCGCGGCCTCTCCCATCTCGCTCCGCATCGACGCCGGGCGCGCGGGCAAGACCTTGGCCGCGGTCTTGCGTGAGCAGCTCGGCGGGTTGCCTTGGAACCAGGCGCGGGAGCTGTGCCGGCGCGGCAAGGTGCAGGTCGACGGCGTGACCGAGCGAGACGGCTCGCGCCGGCTCAAAGCGGACGAGCTGGTGCAGCTCGAGCCGCAAAAGCGCCTGCGACAGGACGTGCTCGAGGACTCGGCCGTCATCCACGTGGACAATCACGTGCTCGTGGTGGCCAAGCCCGCGGGCGTGCTGAGCGTGCGCTTCGAGCCCGAGGACCGGAACACGCTCGCGGATCGCGCGCGTTTCTGGCTACGGCGGCGCGGCGGTCCGAGCGGCGACGAAGTCGGCGCGGTGCAACGCCTGGACAAGGACACGACGGGGCTGCTCGTGTTCGCGCGCACGCTGGCAGCCAAACGGCACCTGCAACAGCAACTGCGCGTCCGCAGCGTCGAGCGCCGCTACCTCGCGCTGGTCCACGGCGTGCTGGTCACGCCGCAGACGATCGAGACCGACCTCGTGCGCAACCGCGGCGACGGCCTGCGCGGATCGTGGGGCCACTTCCGCAAGCCACAGGCGGCGCTACCCCACGATGCGCAACACGCGATCACGCACGTGCGACCGCTGCGCGCGTTCGCCGCTGCGACGCTGGTCGAGTGCCAGCTAGCGACGGGCCGCCAGCACCAGATCCGCATCCACCTGAGCGAGCGCGGGCATCCTCTGATCGGCGAGCCCACCTACGTGCGGGACTACCTCGGCCCGCGCATGGATGCACCTCGGCCGATGTTGCACGCGGCCGTGCTCGGCTTCGAGCACCCCGCAACGGGCCGTCGGCTCCACTTCGAGCTGCCGATTCCTCGAGATTTCGAGGCCGTGCTCGAGCGGCTAGAATCGATCAGAGCGCGCTGACGCGAGTTGCGGTCGCGCGCGAACGGACCTAGTTTTCGCGCAGCAGCGCACCGCTCGCCAAGCACGAGGACCCCAACATGCAACTCCACCGCAAGACGACTCGCTATTTCTCCTTGATCGGCCTGCTCACGCTCGGCTGCGGTGGCGGCGAAAAACCCGCGGCGCCCGGTCCGGAAGCCAAGCCCGCGGTCGCGGAAGCAGCCGAAGCGAAGAAGCCCGAGCCTCCGGCTCCACCCAAGCCCGAAGCCGTGCCAGTTGCGCCGGTCACGGCACAGCCGGACGCGCAGGGCGTCGTGCACCTCACGGGCAGCGACCTGATGCGCTACAGCGCCACGCGCATCGAGCTGAAAGCAGGCGACAAGCTCAAGCTCGAGCTGAAGAACGCCGGCGCCCTGCCCAAAGAGGTGATGGGTCACGACTTCGTCCTGCTCAAGCCCGGAAGCGACGTGACGGCGTTCGCTGCCAAGGCCATGGGCGCCAAGACCACCGACTACATCCCGGCAGACGCGGCCGAGATGCTCGCGCACACCAAGCTGCTCGGTCCGGGCGAGAGCGACACGATCGAGGTCACCCTACCCGGTCCGGGCACCTACCCGTATCTGTGCACGTTCCCCGGCCACGTCGGCCTCATGAACGGCCAGCTCGTCGCGCTCTAGTCACGCGGGGCGGCACGCGCCGCCCCTCCCCCGCAGGGCCGGAAGTAAATCCACGCCGCTGTTGGCGTGCGAGCGCAGCGAACCTCGCGGGAGGGTGGGCCCCGGCGAGCTTTGCTCGACGGGCGGGAGGGTCGCGTGACCCTCCCGGTCATGAAAGCCGAGCTTCACCCCTCAGGCTTCCGCTCAGCGTCTAACCCTACTCTCCGCGCATCGCTGCGATCGGGGACACGCGCGCGGCGCGCACCGCCGGGAGGATCCCGCCGAAGACGCCCATCAGCCCACCCGCCACGATGGCGGAAAGCACGACCCGTGGGCTGGGATCGAACGAGAACACGATCTCCGACCAGGTCTGCTGGTTCATCATGCTGAGGTGAACGAAGCCCATCGCGAGCGAGGCGAGCGCGCCAATCGCTCCGCCCAGCGAAGTCAACAACACAGCTTCGAGCAAGAACGAGCTCAGGATCGTCAGCCGCGAGAAGCCGAGCGCGCGCAACGTCCCCACCTCGCGCTGGCGATTGGCGACCGACCCGTACATGGTGATCATCGCGCCGATCATCGCCCCAATCGAAAAGAAGAAGACGATCGCGCCGCCGAGGAAGCCCACCAGCTTCGCCGTGCCCTCCGACTGCTTCTCGAAGTAGTCGACCTCGCGCAAGACCTGCATGTCGAGCTGCTTGTCGCTCTCCACGGCGTTCTTGAATGTATCGAGCTTGTCTTTGTCTTCGAGCACGACCGTGATCGACGAGACCAAGCCCTCGCGCCCGAATGACGCGCGCGTGGTGCCGATGTCCGCCCAAACCTCGGACTCGAACGACGAGCCGCCAGCCTCGAACACGCCGACCACTTCGGCAGACCGGTTCTTCTTGATCTCGAAGCGCTGGCCGAGCTGGAGCCCGCGATACTCGCCGCGGATCTGCTTGCCGATGATGACCTCGTCGGTGCCGGGCTTGGCCGGACGCCCGCTGATCAGTCGCACCTCGGGGCGGATCTGCATGACGTTGTCCGCGACGCCGCGCAGCTGCACGTTCGACACTTGCGCCGGGTTGTCGGCCTTCGGCAATGCGATCACGACCAGCAGCTCACCGGCTCCCACCGGTGCGCCGGACGCGTCG
>JBIOJD010000020.1:0-20363 GCA_044450485.1 Polyangiales bacterium
CACGAACCAGAGCAGCGTGCCGCCGCCGGCGAGCAGAACGGCCAGCGAGAGGATCGACGTGTGCGGATCGTGGGTCCACAGGCTCACCACGCCCATCAGGGCTGGGCCCAGGATCGCGGCGAACTTGGCCAGCATGTTGTAGAAACCGAAGAACTCGCCGGCCTCGGCTTCGGGGATCAGGCGGCTGTACAGCGCGCGGCTCAACGACTGCACGCCGCCTTGGACCAAGCCGATGGTGACGGCGAGCGCGAAGAACTCGGTCGCAGTCCGCATTCGGTAGGCATATAGGGTCACGCCGATGTACACGCAGATCCCGAGCA
This sequence comes from Polyangiales bacterium, assembly GCA_044450485.1. Taxonomy (GTDB): domain Bacteria; phylum Myxococcota_A; class Polyangia; order Polyangiales; family JAFGIB01; genus CAVZVA01. The sequence goes on from JBIOJD010000020.1 coordinate 321, forward strand.
GCACTGCGCGCTTGCCGGAGATGATGCCGCCGAGTCGACCGAAGGCTAGCGCCGCCGGGAAGCCGACGAACTGCGTGACGAGCAGCGCGATGATCAAGCTGCTCTGATCGAGCTTGAGCGAGAGCCCGAAGTCCATCGCCATCGCGATCACGGTGTCCACGCCGTCGATGTAGAGCCAATACGCGAGCAGGAATGTCCACACCGGTCGCAGCGTGGACACGCGCCGCAGCGTGGAGCGCAGTTGACGCAATCCGCTGGCGATCGCCTCTCTCGCGGGCACCACTACATCGGCTCGCGGCTCGGGCACGTTGCGCAGCAGCGGCAGCGTGAACGCGATCCACCACAGCGCTACGAGCGGGAACGACGCGCGCACGCCTTGCGCCGGGCTCGCGAGGCCGAACAATCCGGGCTTCAGCGTCATCAGCGTATTCAGCGCGAACAAGCAGCCGCCGCCGAGATAGCCGAGCGCATAGCCGAGCGCCGAGGCGCGGTCCGTTTGCTCGGGCGCAGCGACTGCCAGCAGCAGGCTGTCGTAGAATACGAGGCTGCCTGCAAAGCCCACCATCGCCGTCGCGTATACGATCGCAGCGGTGAGCCACGCTCCCTTCGCGACCAAGCAGAGCGCGGCCGTCGCGCCCGAGCCGAGCAGCGCGAACGCGAGCAACGAGCGCTTGCGGGCATGGCCCTTGTCCGCGATCGCGCCCAGCACGGGCGCGGTGAGCGCGACGATCAGGCTCGCGACCGAGGTCGCGAGTCCGAGGTGGAACGTACTGCGCGAGACGTCGGCGTCGGCGCTCCAGTAGCGTTTGAAGAAGAGCGGGAAGAAGCCCGCCATCACCGTGGTCGCAAAGGCCGAGTTGCCGACGTCGTACAGCGCCCACGCCCACAGCGCGCGCCGGCCGCTCGGGCGCTGCGACGTGGACGCGACCTCCATCGACCGACTACTCGACCCGCACCGTGCGCACGAGCACGCCTGCCTCGTCCAGCATCGCGCTGCTGATGTCGAAGTCCTCGCGCCAGCGCTCGGGGATCTCCAACCCCGTCGGGTACGCGATCTCCCCGATGCCTGCCTGGATCAACGAGCGCGCGCAGCGCGTGCACGGCGGCCAGGTCACGTACGCGATGCAGCCCTTCAACGAGACGCCGACGCGCGCCGCGTGCATGATCGCGTTCTCCTCCGCGTGACACACGAGCGGGTATTTGCGGTTGCGGTCCTGCAGGCGCTCTGCGCTGTCCTCGATGCCGCGGGGAAATCCGTTGAAGCCGGTGCTGCGGATCTCGCGGTCGGGACCCACCACCACACACCCCACCTGCGTCGAAGGGTCCTTGCTCCACTGCGCAATGTGTCGCGCAAGCGATAGGAAGCGAGCGTCCCAGTCTGCCATTTGCCCACCTGCTCGAAGTCGGCCCAACTTGCCGGCGCACCTCGTGATTTCGGCGCACCGGCGTCGGTTCGCCTCTTACCTTGCTCCGGTGCGGCGGGCCAGCCCCAAACTGACGCGACGTCAGTCAAAAATCGGCGCTCCGCCGAGAGGGGCTCGCCGGCTGGATCCCGACCGCAGGTCTAGCTACGGCAAGAGTCGTCGGAATTGAGTATCCTGGGCTCATGGGTGTCGGTGGTAGGTGGTGCCGGGCGGTGGCCTCGGTCGGGCCCGCGCTCGTCGTGCTCGGAGCATGCGCGTTGGACCGCAGCCCCGAGCTGTCGGAGGCCTCCCGCGCGAAGGCGGCGAGCACGGTCTCGGTGCCGGCCCGCACGCCGGTCGATACGACGGACACCACGACGATGTTCGGCTCGATGCCCACGCCTGTCACGCCAGCGATGCCGATGCAGACGGGTGGCTTGCAGTGTGGAGGCGTGTTCTGCCCGTTCGCGCGGACGCCGATCGAACCTTGCTGCACGGTCGACTCGGATGTCCAAGCGGGCACCGCGCGCGCCGCCGATCTATGTGGCCTCGATTTCAGCAAGTCGGCCGCAACTCAGTACGGGCAGTACTGCTGGCAGCGCGATCAACCCGGCGTCTCGGATACGAGCTGCCCGAGCGTGACGATGCAGGCCGGCCCAGAGCCCGGCTGTTGCACCGATCAGGGCGACTGCGGTGCGATGAACACGAGCGAGATGCTCGGCTGTCACTACCAAGCCGGCACGGGGGCCCAGCCCTGCGGCAAGATGGACGTCATCGATACGGTGCACTGCGAGCCGCTCGGCGTGTTTGGCGTGAGGACGACCGTGGACGTGTCGTGGGGCGGGCGCTCTGGCGGCCTCGTCGGCCTGACCGACGATGGGCGTGCTCCGATCGTGATTCACTTGTTGGTCACGGTCGACAGCATCGACGACGGGACCAACGAGTTGCACGGCAAGGTTCAGCCCTGCGGGGTCCAACTGCCGCCGTTCTACAGCACGACGCTCTGCGAATCCTACAAGCCGCAGTTCCCGACCACGATCTGGGAGAGCAAGAAGCTCCCGACGATTCCGCTGAGCGGCCGCTATCAGTGTTTGAACCCTGGCTGCATTCTCACCTTGGATCCCAAGACCGAGCTGCTGGGTATCGATCTCACGAACCCCGAAGCCCCTTGGCCCTCTCCGACCGACACGCCGACGCTGCAATGCATGCTCGGGATGGGCGCGGCGTGTTTTCCGGACCACGACAACAACATGCTTCCAGGCGTGACGGTCACGCTGCTCACCACCGGCATGGCGCCGATGGGGACCGGCTGCCAGGGCCAAGGCTACCTTTATCAGGGCGCGCCGCTGAGCTCGAGCCCTGCGGCGATCTTCGGTGGCGTGCGGCGGGCGGACCGCGTTCTGCTCGGCACACGGACCAAGCTCGGTGGATCTGGGAAGATCTCCGCGGACTGCAACACAGGTGCCGGCTCGGGCGTGGCGGAGTTCGTGCAGTCGCGCGCGTGGGGCTGCTTCGTGCAACCGGGCACGGCGAATTTCCCTGACGCGCCCGCCGGCCCAAACGTGGCCTGCCAGGCCGCCGAAGCGCAGTTCCTCGACGAGAACCTGCCGATCTACAACATCCTCGCCGTCGGTCAGAAGCCGGACTCGAAGCTCAACGTGGTGGACACCTCGGCCAGCAAGGGCCCGCTCTTCAGCATGGTCCGTCTGGGCAAGCCCGGAGACTCCGTGAGCTGCGAGGATGTGCGCAACGCGGCCTATCCTTGAAGCGCAGGGGCGGAGCGCGCGCAGTAGGGGGCGGTGCATGTTCGCTCACCATTTTTTTTGGCGAACGACCGCCTAGACTGCCGATGGGGATTACGCACAGAGGGTGCCGGTGTGGTGATGGAACTTCGTCAAGCTCCTTGGTTCGCTTTGTCGTTCGTGTTGGCCGTTTCCGGATGCGCGAGCTCGCACGGGGGTAAAGGCTCGAACAGCTCTCCCGATGGTGCGGTCCAGGATGCCGGGAGCAACGGCGGTCCGGGATCCACGGGCACGGGCAATCCAAAAGGAAGCACGGGCGGCACCGGCGGTAAGGGTGCAACCGGGGGCACTGGTGGCAAAGGCACCGGCGGTACGGGCGGCACCGGCGGTACGGGTGGCACCGGTGGAAAGGGCGGCACGGACGGTGGCGCTACGACCGCGTGTGGGGCACTGACCTGCGAATCGCCCTCGACCTGCGACAAGACGGGCGCGACTCCGGCCTGCGTGTGCCCCAAGGGCTACAAGCTTTCGACCACGGGCAACAGCGTGTCGTGCACCGACGTGAACGAGTGCGCGAACGCGAGCATGAACGACTGCGATGCGAACGCGACCTGCGTCAACAAAGACGGCGGCTTCGATTGCACCTGCAACTCGCCCGCCTGGAACGGCGACGGCAAGACCTGCACCTGTGCAAGTGGCTATGTCGACGTGTCCAGCGATTGCAAGGCCTCGGATGGAACTGCCTGCGGCGGTGATACGGATTGCCAAAACAGCCACTGCGTGAGCAGCGTGTGCTGCGCGAGCGCGTGTGACTCGCCCACGGACGCCTGCAAGGTCGCGGTAGGCGCGACCTGCGCCGACGGCTCGACGTGCACGTACGCGAACGCGACCGACGGGACTGGCTGTGACGACGGCAACGCATGCACCACGGTCGATTCGTGCGGCGGCGGGACCTGCATGGGAAGCGATGCGCCCAACTGCGACGACGGCAATGTCTGCACCGTGGACACCTGCGACACGACCGCCGGTTGCAAGCACGATGGGAGCACCGTCTCCAACTCCACCGAATGTCAGACCGCCACCGCTTGCAACATGTATCTGTGCAACGGTCAGCAGAACGGAGCGTGCGAGGCCCATTCGCTCGTCGACTGCTCGGGCATGAACACTCAGTGCGCGGTCGGCGTGTGCATGGGGAGCGGGACGTGCATGGCCGTCGCGGTCAACGAAGGCGCGGACTGCGACGACGGAGATCCTTGCACCCTCGGAGAGAAGTGCGGCTCCGGATCGTGCACGGGTGGGAGCGCCGCGACGTGCAACGATGGCAACGTCTGCACCACTGACGTCTGCACTCCGGGCGTGGGCTGCACTACCAACGTCAACACCGCGCCTTGCAGCGACGGTAATCCCTGCACCGACGGCGATCAGTGCGGCAGCGGCGCCTGCCAGCCGGGAAGCCTCAAGGACTGCTCGGGACAGAACGACCCGTGCAACACCGGCGTGTGCAATTCGTCGAGCGGAAACTGCGAGAAGTCTCCGAAGCCGAATTCGACCGCCTGCGACGACGGCAACCTGTGCAGCGCGAGCAGCACCTGCAACAACGGTTCGTGCCCGTACAGCGGGCAAATCGATGGCTGCGGTGCCGGCGGCCTGACCTGCAACGGCGGTCCGAGCTCGATTGCCTGCACCTGCGACACCGCTAATAATTACCACCAGAGTGGCGGCGTCTGCGTGCCGAACACCGACGAGTGTGCAAGCGCCCCGTGTGTCACCAGCCCAGTCGCACCCGTCTGCAACGACCCGAGCCCCGCGACCGGTGACTACACCTGCCCCTGCCCCGCCGGCTACGACGGCGACGGCAAGAAGACGGGCACCGGCTGCACCAACCACGATGACTGCGCGAGCAACCCGTGTGTCAACGGGACCTGCGTGGACGGGGTCAACTCGTACAGCTGCACCTGCAGCACGACCGGCACCATCGGCAGCTTCATCTCCGTCGACGCGACCAACGACGGGAAGACCGATCCGGTGTGCGTCTGCAACATGACCGGCACGTTCGCGGTCCGCATCACGACCCCGCTTTCGTGGACGCCCGTGAGCGTGAGCGGGATCCAGGTCATCGATGGCGGTTCGGAGACGACCTATTCGTGGGCCATCCGTCGCCTGACTTACGATTCGAGTGGCAATCTGTCCGGGACCATCATCCCTTGCGGCGCGACCACTCCGGATCTGTGCGGAGACGGGGTCAGCTTCTTCAGTATTCCAAAGGAAGCCTACGCGGAGTACGTCAGCGATCAGGCGTGGGGCACGGGGAACGCCTGCCAGTGCCAAGGCACTTGCCCCGCGAGCTGCACGAGCTGTCCAAACAAGGCCTCGGCCAGCATCGCCAGCTTCTCGCTGCCGGCGCCTTACGGGAGTCAGGGGTACAACGAGCCGCTGACGGCGCAGCTCCTCGGCATCTCGCTCACGGATCCGTTGAACGGCGCCTGGCCTGCCGACCGGACCCACGTGGGAGGCGGCGGTGGCACGCAGACCAACGGCGCCGTGTGGGTGGATCACGACGGCGACTGCAATACGGGCGTGACCACCTACGCCGTGCCTCCTGGAGGAATCGGCATCGACGGCTCGATTCCCGACCCTCCCTACGCCTACGCGTCGAGCTCCACGGCATGCCCGCGAAATTCGGGTGCCGCGCGGTTGCCGTACGCGTATCCGCCACAAAACGACTCGAGCTGCACCGGTAGCGTTTGTCGTGTCGACAAGCTGTTCGCGGCCTCACGGGTCATCAGTCAGCTCACCAAGGGCTCGTTCACGGATTGCGACAACATCTCGGGCTCGGTGGTAGGCAAGAACGGCGGCAACGTCACGAATGAGCTCCGCGTGGCGGATTGCACCGACGACTCGCCCGACAAGAAGTGCTCGACGGCGACTGTGAACGGCCTCGACACCACGCCGCAGAACCAGACCATCACCAACGCCACCTTCGTGATGAAACGGCTGTCGAACGACCCGAGTTTCGGCGTGACCTGCGATCACATCCGCATCACGGACCTGCCCCATCCGTAGGGATAGTCAGTGGTGTAGCAACCACAGCAGCAAGCCGAGGATCGAGAGGCCTACGCCCCCGAGCCCGGCGTAGAACACCACGTCGCCTGCGCCTTGGCTTCCGGCGTATGCCAGCAGCCAAGAGAACAGGAACGGCGGCAGGAAGCGGCGCACGACCCGGAAGAGCGTCGCCATGACGTCTTCTTCGGGCTCGGGAGCTTCCGAGTCCTCGCGCTCGCGGTCGTCGTCGGGAGCTGGCTCTTGCACGCCTGACCTGGGGGGCGGCGAGCCTACTTCGGGGTCCGGTCAGGCGGAAGGGCCAGAGCGCAAACGCTCAGTGGCCGCCGGTGCCGCCGGTGGTCATGCCGCCGGTGCCCATACCACCGGTGCCCATGCCGCCCGTGCCCATGCCGCCCGTGCCCATGCCGCCCGTGCCGTGTCCGGCGGTACCCATGCCGGCCGTCCCCATGCCGGCAGCGCCCATGCCGGCCGCGCCCGCCGGCGTGGTGCCGTCACAGTTGAGCGGTGAGAGGTTCGCCAGCGGCACCGAGGCACGCGCCACGCAGGCGTTGACCGTGCCGCCAATACCGGCGATGTCGACGATCCCGCACGTCTTCCCGTCCGAGGTGCAGCAGCCCGGCACCATCTGCCCGAGCACGCTGGCTTGCGTGCACATGCCCGGCAAGGGGTCCGCGGTGCAGGCACCGTTCGTCGCGGCGTTGTGCTTGCCGCACTTGTTGTCCGCTGTGCAGCAGATTTGGATGCACAGCGGCTCTCCCGCCACGGCCGCCGCAGGCGCGCCGCAAGTCATGGCGCCGCAGCTCGTCACGGTCGCTGTCGGGCACATGGCCGCTGGGGCTGCGCCACCGGTGCCCGTGCCCGTTCCGATACCGGTCGCGGAGCCACCGGTGCCCGTGTACGCGCCGCCGGTGCCGTAGTAGGCGCCCCCTACACCGCCAGCCCCTGCGCCGTTGGATTTCTTGCCGCAGCCAAGGACCGCGACGCACACCACCACTGAAACCAAAATTTGCCTACACCACATGAGCCCGGGAGATTAGGCATTCTCCTCATCGCTCGCAATGGGCTCCGGGCACGTCCACGGGCGGCCCAAGGCGTCGTGCTGATCCCGGTTGGCGACGCAAAGGTTGGGATGCCTCGTCAGTCTCGGTGCGTGTTTTGGAGCGTGCGAGTGGGGTATCGCCCCCGCCCGTCGCACAGTGGGCGGCTTCTCAGCCAACCCAATGGACGCACAGAGACCCTAGCCCCGCGGCGTCGCGGCCCGAGCAGTAGTCCTGTACAATTGAACGCACCAGATGCCCAACGCGCAGGTTCTCGCCAGCATCGTGCCCGGCGCGATGATCGCCGGCCGCTACTCGGTCGAGCACGCGCTCGGCAAGGGCGGTATGGGCACGGTCTACGCGGTCCGCGACACGTCGACTGGGCGCAGCCTCGCGCTCAAGTACTTGCAACGAGAAGCGGCGCTCGAGAACGGACCTGCCGCCGCGCTGTTCCAGCGCGAGTACCACACGCTGGCGCATCTGCGACATCCGCGCGTCATCCGCGTTCACGACTACGGCGTGGACGGCGGACGGCCCTACTACACCATGGAACTGCTCGACGGCAGCGACTTGCGCGAGCTCGCGCCGCTGCCGTGGGTGCGCGCCTGCCGCTTGCTGCGCGACGTGGCGTCGTCGCTCGCGCTGCTGCACTCGCGCCGCATGCTGCATCGCGATCTCAGCCCTCGCAACGTGCGCTGCACGCGCGACGGTCAGGCCAAGCTGCTCGACTTCGGTACGATGACGCCGATGGGCATGGCGCGCGACGTCGCAGGCACGCCCCCGTACATGGCCCCGGAGGCGATTCACTGCCAGACGCTCGATGCGCGCACCGATCTGTACGCGTTCGGTGCGCTCGCCTACTGGACGCTCACCGGTCACGACGCGTATCCGGCGCGCGACGCGCGCGAGCTGCGCCAGCTCTGGCCGCGAGCGATCCTGCCGCCTTCCGCGTTCGCGCCAGGGGTGCCCGAGCCGCTCGACGCGCTGGTGATGTCGCTCTTGAGCCTCGACCCGCAGGTGCGGCCGAGTCATGCAGCCGAGGTGATCGAACGTCTCGGCGCGATCGCCGGCTTGCCGTCGATCGACCACGCCGAGGTCGCGCGCGCCTACCTCAGCTCGCCCACGTTGATCGGGCACGCTGACACGCTTCAGGCGTTTCGGATGCGGCTGTTGCGCGCAACGCGCGGGCGCGGCAGCAGCGTCTTGGTGCGCGGCGCACCGGGCAGCGGGCGGAGCCGCGTGCTGCAAGCGCTCGTGCTCGAAGCCAAGCTCGGAGGAATCACCGTGCTCTCGGCCGGCGCCGAAGAAGGCGGCGGTGCGTTCGGGCTGATGGGCGCGTTGATCGCGCGCTTGGTCGAGAGCGCGCCGGACGTCGCCCTCGACACGTTCAGACCGCACGCGCCGGTGTTGGGCGCGATGTTTGCCGACCTCCGAGCGCAGCTCGGCGTGGCCCCACCGCTCCGCGTCTCGGACGATCCGAGGGAAGCCGCCGCGCAAGCGTTGCAAGCGATGCGCGAGTGGTTGCTCACCGCCGCGCGCGCGAGACCGCTCATGATTGCCGTCGATGACGCGGACCACGCGGACGAGCCATCGGTCGTTTGCCTGACGCTGTTGGCTGGCGACGCACGCGCCGAGCAGCTCCTGGTGGCCGCCTCAGTCGAGGCGGAGGTCGAGCGACCGGCGCTCGAAGTGCTCGCGACCGATGCCGTCCCCATCGACATCGCGCCGCTCGTCGCGGAAGAGACCGCTCGCCTCTTGAGGTCGGTCTTCGGCGACGTGCCTAATCTGCAGGTCGTTGCCGAGTGGGTTCACTCGCTTTCGCAAGGCAACCCGCGCACCGCGATGGAGCTCGCGCAGTACCTGGTCGACCGCGGCCTGGCCTGTTACGAGCGCGGCAGCTTCATGCTGCCCGAAACGCTGCGGGATCAGGCTCTGCCGACGAGCATCGAGCAGGCGCTCGACGACTTGCTCGACCACCTGAGCCCGCCGGCTCGGGCTCTGGCCGAAGCGCTCTGCTTGGTGAGCGAGCACGGTCATCTCGAGCTCGAGGAGATCGTGCGCCTCTCGGGCTGGGCGAGCCCCCATCAGACCTACGGCGCGATCGACGAGCTGGTGGCGGCTCAGGTCGTGGTGGCAGCAGGCGCCAAGCACCATCTGCGACACCGAGGCCTCGCGCGCGCGCTGCAACGCGCGATGAGCGACGCGCGCCGTGGCGTGTTGCACCTGCGGTTGGCGTGCGCGTATGAAGGCCACGGCGCCCGCGGTCAGGGCATCGAGCTGCGATTGCTCGGCGCCCACCACCGCTATCTCGGCGGCGACATGGAGGGTTGTCTCGATGCGCTCGCCGAGGTGACGGCTGGCCACGAAGCGGCGTTCGTCCGTACGCGGGAGGCGGCGCAGATGTACGAGGCATGCCTCGAGCACTTCGAAGCGGCCGGACTGTCGCCTGCGCGACTGTACCCGCTGCGCAAGATGCTGCTGTGGATGTCGTCGACTGTCGACCCAGAGATGATCAAACACGCGGGGCCGACGCTGGCACAGCTCCGCCTCGACTCCGGCCGCGCGTACTTCGACGAGATCCTCGACGAGCGCGATCCGATCGCGCGCATCCGGCGTTGCATCGATCGCGCGCGCTTGCGTCACCAACAGGCCGACGAGGTGGAGCGGGGACTGCCACCGCTCGACGCGATCCACGAGCTCGGCGCGTGCGTGCTGATGCTGACCGAGACCTACGTGCTGCGGAACGATCCCGAAGCGCTCGCGCGTCTGCCTGATCTGATCGAGCCGTTTCGACCGTTCTCTCCACTGCTCGGGCTGCTCAAAGAGCTCTCGACCCTCGCGCTCGATTCGCTGCTCGGGCGTGACGTGGCGAGCCGAAGGGCGACGTTGCTCTCACGCTTGGAGCTGCCCGTCGAAGGGCTCGAGCCACGTTCGAGGCACGCGATCGTCTGCACGTTGCACTACTGGCTCGGCATGGACGATGCGGCGATGGCCAAAGGGTCGGCTCTCGACCATGCGGTGGAGCTCGAGCGCTTTCCGCTCTACGCGCCGCTCGGCGCGCAGGTCCGCGGCATCTACCATCTGTTCTCGGGCAACGAAGAAGAGGCCGACGTGTGGCAGCGCAAGCGCGAGCGACTGGCGCTGCAGGGCTCGTTCGCGGTCACTACGAGCACCCACGGCGTGATCTACGAGGCGCTCGGGTACTTCATGTGTGGCAGCGTGCTCGGGATGCGAAGGGCGCTGGCGACCGCGCGCAAGCTGGCGCTGCGGCACCCGGGTTGGAAACGCACGGAGAACGCGATCGAAGGTCTGTACTCGCTGCTCCGCGGCGAGCCTGCGGCCGCGCTGCCCCTGCTCGCGCTCGACGCCGCGGGTCGCGTGCAAGCGCTGGTCGCCATCGGGGATGTCCGCACCGCGGTTGCGTTCGCAGACGCCGCCCTGACTCGCCACGAACGCGAAGCCGACCATCCGCTGCAGCTTCAGCGCTTGCGGGCGGCGCGGGCGCTGGCATGGAGCGCCAGTGGTGAGCACGAGGCAGCCGCTGCCTCCCTCGACGCGGACATCGCTCGGGCCGAAGGCTCGTCGCTCGGCGGCATGCTGCTGTGCGTGATGCACGAGGCGCGCGCGCGGATCGCGATCGAAATGGACGACCGCGAGTCGTTCCGCCGGCACGTCCGTAAGCTCGGCGCAACCTACGGACGTGGCGCGTCCGCGCTGCGAGCAAGGTACGAGCAACTCGGCGTGGTGGCGCGCCGTGCGCTGCTTTCCATGCCGCCGGCGCAGCAAAGCGCGCGCGCCGAGGTACGGCTCAGCGGAAGCTCCGACGTTCGCACGCTGTTCGAGTCGGGGCTCTCGCAGCCCGATCGGCTGCAGCGGGCGCTCGCGGCACTGGCACGTCGCGCCAACACGTCGCGCGGCTATCTCTTCGGCATGCAGGCCAAGGGGCTACAGCTCGCCGCGAGCCTGGGAGACGGCTCGGCGCCCGAAGGGCTCGAGGACATGTTGGCCGTCTACTTGAGCGCGGAGCTCGACCCACAGGCTGCGGCATCGACCGGTCTCGGCACGATCACGGGCACGTTCCCGGCAGCCCCCGAGCTGATCGCGTGGATCAACGACGGACACAGCTTGTACTACCCGGTGTTGCTCTCCTGCGTCATCGAGCAGAGCCGCGTGGTTGCGGGCGTCGCGGTGCTCGCGCTGCCGGTGCAACGCGACCCGGGGCTGCCGGCCGATCTCGTTGCAGACGTGAGCCGCGCGCTGATCGAAGCAGGCGACGTGATCGGCGTGAACGCCGCGGACTGAACGTTTCAGCTACGGCGCGCCTTCACTTGCGCTTGTACGCGAGCTTGTAGCGGATCGCCTTCGTCAGCCTGTCGCTCTTGAACGTGACGGCGCACTGCAGTGTCTTGCCATCGGGCTGGAGCTCGAACACGGTGGTCGTGGTTCCGTTGTCGCCAACCGAGGTGGCGATCAGCTTGCCTTCCCAGAAGTGGTGGGTGACCTTGATCGTGTACTTGCCGTCCGGCGTCTTGACGTTCTCGGTCTTGCCGTCTTCGGTCGTGGTCTTCGGCAGCTCGCCGGCCTTGATCCCGATGCGACCGCCCTTGACCTCGATCTGGATCTGCTCGATGAAGTGGTCACCGATGGCCTTCTTCACCAGCAGCCGCATCACCATGTTCAGATCGGACAAGCCGTCGTCGAGCGCCTTGTCGACGATCGCAACGCCCTGATCTCGGGTGCCGGCGTACTTGTAGTCTCCAGAGTACTTGAGCAGCTCGGGCGGCGTCTCCGCACGCGCGGTCCGCGCCGCCAAAGCGAGCGCGATCAACGCCGCGCAGGCCACCATCGTGAAGCCCCCCGGCCAACCTCGTCCAACCAGCCCATCGTCACTCAGTGTCGGTTTTTCCACGGCCCGGCTCCCGTCGTGGCCTTTGGACGACCACGGCTTCTGTTCTGTTCAATGATGCGCTGCGGCGGCCCGGCCTGCACGCGGGGCGCTCGCAGTCATGCCACAGGTCGGTTCCGCAGCGGCACCGCCCTTGATCGCCTTGATCCATTCCTCGGCGCAGGGAGCGCTCGCGGGGGATTTCTTGGCTTCGCCGAGCGAGGCCAACGCCACGTCTTTGCGTTTGGTCTTGTGGTGGGCGATGCCCAGCAAGAGGTGAGCGTCGCCGGGATTGGCCAGCCCGCCGCGCTGCAGGGCCGTGCTCGCCGCGTCGCGTGCTTCGGCCCAGTGGCCTCGCTGCGCTTCGAGCCGCCCGAGGGCGAGGTATAGCTCGCCGGTACCGACGTCGGCACCGCCCTTCTGCAGGACGGCTCGCGCATGGTCCGGGTCCTTGCCCTTGATCCAACACGTGGCCAGGAGCTCGAGGAGCTCCGGCGACTTCTTGATCGTGCCGCTCGCCATGTGCTTGTCGAGCAGGGCGGCGGCCTTGAGCGGCGCGCCCTGCTGCTGGTAGAGGCGCGCGAGGTTGACGAGGTCGCGCTCCTCGTCGAGCAGTCCCTTGGTGTACGCCTCGTCGAGCGTGGCCAGCGCCTTGGCATCCTGCCCCAGCGCCTGATAAGTCGCGCAGAGCTGCAGCCAGTACTCCTTCTTGGGGAAGGCGGCGATCAGCTTCTGAAGCACGGCCGCCACTTCACTGTCCTGCTTCAGCTCGTAGTGCAGAGAGAGCAGCAGCTGCAGCCAAGGCTCTTTGGGCTCTTTGCTACCGTCGACGGCCTTCGTGGCGTACGGCAGCGCTTCGGCGAAACGCTTGGCCTGCGAATATGCGCTGGCCACGACGTAGTCCTTGCTCGGATCCACGTTGTTGGCGCGCTGCGCCCATTTCCCGAAGGTGTCCGCAGACTCCGAGAAGCGCTCCATCGTGAAATAGGCCTGGCCGAGGTTGTACTCGGCGTCGAGCTGCTCGTCTTCGTGCAAGGCGTTGAGGGCGACGCCTTGCTCGAGGTCCTTGATCACCTCGTCCGTCTTGTTCAGGGCGAAGTGCAGGCCCGCGCGCATGTTCCACAGCACGGCTCGCTCGCACGGGCTCACGTTCTTCTTGGCCGCGATTTTGTCGAGCGCGGCAAGCGCCGCGTCCCATTCTTTCTTCTGTGCGTGATCGCCGATGGTTCTGAGCTGCTCCGCAAGCTTCATGGTCACGCAGCTCGCGGTCGGATCTTTGCTGGCGCCGCCCTTCGAGGTGTGCGCGCAGCCCAGAACGAGCCCGACGCATGACGAGAGCAAGACGATCGCACGGGCTCTGCGCATGGGTTCCCTCGGCGAGAGCGTGGCTACGAGGCGCGCCACGCGATGCTCGGTGTGCGGCAGAGTAGTAGAGCAGCTCGGCCCGAATCAAGCCGCGAGATGGCCCGCGCGCGTCAGAATTAAATTCAAAACGGAGCCGGCTCGTCTACGCAGCTGGCGCCGGCCGGGAGCGCGGGCAAGGCCTGAAGCAGGTCGCCGGCGATGTCCACTAACCGGCGGAGATCGCGGGGCTTTTTCCTCTTCGCCGGCCCTGCCCATTTCTGCTAAGGTTCCGCCTGCCGGGTAGCGAACTGGGCAGGATCTCGTGCGCCACGCGATGTTCACAGACGGATTTCTGGAGACCGTACGCCGTTGGGACGGGACGCTGCTGGGTCCGGGCCCCGAGAACAAGCGGCTCGAGGGCATTCCCGTCTTCAAGGCCGACTGGTTCGAACGGATCTTGGCCAAAGCGCATCCGATCGTCCCGGGCGTGTTCTGGGGACCGATCATCGCGGGCTGCACCTACGCCACCGCGACCGATTCGCGGTTCAAGCTCGGGTCGGCCATATCGCACTTCGTGCTCGGATTCTTGCTCTGGACTTTGCTCGAGTACCTGCTGCACCGCTTCGTGTTCCACTTGGCACCCGACGGGACCTTCGACAGCAAGCTCAAGCAGTTCATGGTCCATGGCTACCATCACGAGTTTCCGAACGATCGAATGCGCCTGGTCGCCCCGTTGCTGCTGAGCCTTCCGATCGCCGGGGTGATCCTGGGCGTGTACCTGCTGCTGTTCGGCCGCTACGATTTCTGGATGTGCTTTGCTGGCACGGCAGCGGGCTACATCGCCTACGACTGGACTCACTACTACACGCATCATTTCCGGCCGACGACGCGTCTCGGCAAGTTCCTGCGCCGCTATCACATGGAGCATCACTACCGCGACAGCGAGTCGCACTTCGGGATCAGCTCGCCGCTCTGGGATTGGGTGTTCGGGACCGCGAAGGGTCACGGCAGCGCCTCGGGTGAGGGCGAGCCGATCGCCCACACCGAGCAGTAGGCGGCGATGAGAGTCGGGTTCATCGGCTGGCGTGGCATGGTCGGTTCCGTCTTGATGGAACGCATGCGGAGCTGCGGCGATTTTGCCGGGCTCGAACCGAGCTTCTTCTCGACCTCGGCTGCGGGCGGGCAAGGCCCGGAAGTCGACGGACGAAGGTACGCGCTAGAGGACGCTCACGACATCGAGGCGCTGCGCAAGTTGCCCGTCCTCGTGTGCTGCCAAGGCAGCGAGTACACGCACGAGATCTATCCGCGGCTGCGTGCGGCCGGCTGGGATGGCTATTTCATCGACGCGGCCAAGACGCTGCGCATGAACGACGACTCGGTGCTGATCCTCGACCCGGTGAACCGCGCGGTCATCGATCGAGGGCTCGCGAGCGGGATCAAGACCTTCTGCGGGCCCAACTGCACGGTGAGCTTGATGTTGATGGCCATCGACGGCTTGCTGCGGGCCGGGCTCGTCGAGTGGGTCAGCAGCATGACTTACCAGGCGGCCTCGGGCGCAGGCGCACAGACCATGCGCGAGCTGATCGCGCAGATGTCACGCGTGGCAGAGGTTGCGCGACCGCTGCTCGCGGACCCGGCGTCGGGCGCGCTCGAGCTCGATGCGCGTGTAGCGGAGGCCCTGCGCGCGCCGTCGTTTCCGATCGAGCATTGCGGCGCGGCCCTCGCGGGCAGCTTGATCCCGTGGATCGACAAACCGGTGGGCGACGGTCAGACGCTCGAAGAGTGGAAGGCGCATGCCGAGGGCAACAAGATCCTCGGTGGCTCGCGGGCGATTGCGTTCGATGGCTTGTGCGTGCGCATCGGTGCGATGCGTTGCCACTCGCAGGGGCTCACGATCAAGCTCACGCGCGATGTTCCGCTCGACGAGGTGTTGGCGATCTTGCGCGCGGGCAATCCGTGGGTCCGCGTGATCGCGAACGAGCGCGCCGAGACGCTGCGCGAGCTGAGCCCCGCCGCCATCACCGGCAAGCTGGAGGTCGCGATCGGCCGCATCCGGAAGATGAGATTCGGGCCTCAATACCTGACGGCCTTCACCGTGGGTGACCAGCTCTTGTGGGGTGCTGCCGAGCCGCTGCGTCGGATGCTCGGGATCCTCCGCGAGCACCTCGGCGATCGTTCATGAGACCATGAAGTGCCTGGCGTTTCAGGCCTTCTCGAGGATCATCGCGATGCCTTGGCCGACGCCGATGCACATCGTGCACAGCGCGAAGCGCTTGCCGGTGCGCTGCAGCTCGTAGGCCGCTGTCGTGCACAGACGCGCGCCGCTCATGCCGAGCGGGTGCCCCAGCGCGATCGCGCCGCCGTTGGGGTTCACGCGAGGATCGTCGTCGGCAACCCCGAGCTCGCGCAGCACGGCCAGGCCTTGCGACGCGAACGCCTCGTTGAGCTCGATCACGTCGATCTGCGACAAGCTGAGGCCCGCCTTGCGCAGCGCCTTTTGCGATGCGGGGCTCGGTCCCATGCCCATGATTCGCGGAGGCACGCCCGCGACTGCGGCGGTGACGACCCGCGCCTTGGGCTCGAGGCCGTAGCGCTCGATGGCCTGAGGCGAGGCCACGATCAGCGCGCACGCGCCGTCGTTGACGCCCGAAGCGTTGCCTGCGGTCACGGTTCCGCCCTTGCGAAACGGCGTGGGGAGCTTGGCGAGCTTCTCGATGGTCGTGTCGCCGCGCGGATGCTCGTCACGGCTCACCACCGTCGGCGGTTCCTTGCCGCGCGCGATCGTGACGGCAACGATCTCGGCGCCCAGGCGGCCGTTCTCCTGCGCCGCGGCCGCTTTCTTCTGGCTGCGGACCGCGAACGCGTCCTGATCGGCGCGCGAGATCCCGCGCTCTTCGGCCACGTTCTCGCCGGTCTCCGGCATCGAGTCGACGCCGTACTGCGCTTTCATCAAAGGATTGACGAAGCGCCAGCCGATCGTGGTGTCGTAGATCTCGGCGTCGCGACTGAACGCGGTCGTGGCTTTGCCCATGACGAACGGAGCGCGCGACATCGATTCCACGCCGCCGGCAATGAGCAGCTCGGCGTCGCCAGCTTTGATCGCACGCGCGGCGACTGACACCGCGTCCAGGCCCGAGCCGCACAAGCGATTGATGGTCGAGCCTGCGATCTCGATCGGCAGTCCGGCGAGCAGGCTCGCCATGCGTGCCACGTTGCGGTTGTCCTCACCGGCCTGGTTCGCGCAGCCGAAGATCACATCCTCGATCGCAGCGAAGTCCAAACGTGGGTTGCGCTCGCGCAGCGCGCGCAGCGGGATCGCCGCCAGGTCGTCGGTTCGCACCGAGCTGAGGGCGCCGGCGTAGCGGCCGATGGGTGTGCGAATCGCGTCACAGATGAAGGCTTCGGGCATGGCTTGTTCCTCGTATCACGGTTCTCGGCTCGAGCCAGTCGTGGCTGGCCGGACCCTGACTCTAACGCGGCTTTCGCCTATGATGTCCAGGTCCGGATCGGTAGGGCCCATGAGCACCACGCCGCGCACCGTTCCGAGCCAGGTTGGCCACTCGTTCGTCAGCCGCCGTTTCGAGATCAAGCGGCGTCTGGGCGAGGGCAGCATGGGGGCGGTGTACCTAGCCTACGACCGCGAGCGCGGGACCGACGTGGCGCTGAAAACCCTGCGCCGCGTCGACCCCGGGGGCATCTACGGTTTCAAGCGCGAGTTCCGGGCGCTCTCGGACGTAGTGCACCCGAATCTGGTCGCGCTCTACGATTTGTTCCAAGAGGGCGAGCTCTGGTACTTCACGATGGAGCACGTGGCGGGCGTGGACTTCATCACCTACCTTCATGGCTCGCCAAGAGAGTCGGTCTGGGCAACGCCGCGCACCGCGCCGACGCTCGAAGCGCTCGCGTCCTCGACCACGCCCGCCGAGCAACCGCAAGCGCGGGGCCTCGAGCTCCTGTTCCCGACGCTCGTGCGGGACGAGGACGAGCTGCGCCACGTGCTGATCCAGATCACGCACGCGCTGTTGGCGATTCACGCTGCGGGCAAGCTGCACCGAGATCTGAAGTCCGACAACGTGCTGGTGACGAGCGATGGCTTGGCCAAGGTGCTCGACTTCGGGATCGTGACCGATCGCGCGCAAGGCTTGAATGCCACACTCGAGTTCGGCGTGATGGGCACGCCCGCGTACATGTCACCGGAGCAGGCCGCAGGCAGGCCCGTGGACGACGCGACGGATTGGTACGCGCTTGGCGTGATGCTCTACGAAGCGCTCACCGGCCACGTGCCTTTCGACGGCGGCTACCTCGAGGTCATGAACCAGAAGCAGCACCAGGACCCGCCGCCCCCGTCGGCGCTGGTGTCGGCAGTCCCGCCTGATCTGGACGAGCTCTGCGTTGCACTGCTGCGGCGCGAACCGCACGCGAGACCGTCGGGCTTGGCCGTCCTGCGTGCGTTGGAACAGAAACGTCCGCCATCGCTAAGGCCGCCGTCGCACGGGAGCGCATCGAGCGTGCCCGTCGACGCTGACGCGCCCTTCGTCGGCCGCTCCGACGAGCTGTCGGCGTTGCGACGGCACCTCGCCGAGACCGATCGCGGGCAACCCGTGGTGACGTTGATCCAGGGTCCGTCGGGCATGGGCAAGACCACGCTCGTCGAGCACTTCCTGGCCGAGCAGCGCGAACAAGGGCGTGCGGTCGTGCTGAGGGGCCGTTGCTACGAGCGAGAGACGATGCCGTTCAAGGCGTGGGACAGTCTCATCGACTCGCTCAGTCGGCACTTGCGGCGGCTACCGGCGGTCGACGCTGCCGAGATCTTGCCGCGGGACATCCTGGCGCTGGGGCAGCTCTTTCCCGTGCTCAGGCGCGTCGAGGTGGTCGCCGGCGCGAGGCGGCGCACGGGCTTGCCCCAAGATCGCAAGGAACTGCGGCGCCGAGCGTTCACCGCTCTCAAAGAGCTGTTGTGCCGGCTCGCGGACCGCGCGCCGCTGCTCCTGTTCATCGACGACTTGCAGTGGGGCGACTTCGACAGTGCCCAGCTGCTGAGTGAATTGATCCGCGGCTCGGACGCGCCTGCGATGCTGCTCATGCTCACGCATCGCAGCGGGGAGCTCTCGAGCAGCCCGTGTCTGCAGACCCTGCTCGACTTGCGCCAGAACGACGAAGCAGCGGTCCACCTGCTGGAGCTTCAGCCGCTCGGCGAGCAAGAGAGCGTCGAGCTTGCGCGCCGCCTGCTACCCGGCGAGGCGCCGGCGGCGGCAAGCGGCCTCGGTCTCGAGTCGCAAGGCAGCCCGCACCTGCTCACCGAGCTCGTGCGTCATCTGATCGCGAGCAAACAGGCAGGGACTGCCTCGCCGGACACCCAGCGCGGAATCGTCACCTTCGAGCGCGTGCTGATGCAGCGGGTCGCCGAGCTGAGCCCCGGCTCTCGGACGTTGCTCGAGCTGCTGTCGGTCGCCGGACGACCGGTGACCGAGGAGAGCCTGTCGCTGGTCTCGAGCTTCGACATCGATTTGCAGCAGGCCGTGACCGAGCTCCGAGGCGCAAAGCTCATCCGCGGTGTCGGCGCGCACGCGCGCCGCGCGATCGAGACCTATCACGACCGAATTCGCGAGGCGGTCGTCGACGCGCTCTCGGCCGCGCAGCTCGAGACCTGGCACAGGCGTCTGGCGAGCACGCTCGAAGCGACGGGCTCGGACGACCTCGAGGCCATCGTCGAGCACTTGCTCGGCGCGGGCGACAAGCGCCGCGCGCAAGTGTACGCGCTGCGCGCGGCGGCCCAGGCGGCCGAAGCGCTCGCATTCGAGAAGGCGGCGCGCTTGTTCGCGATTGCGGTGCAGAACCAAAGCGACGAGGGCTCGAGCCATGAGCTGCTCGTGCGGTGGGCGGACGCGCTCGTCAATGCGGGCCACGCGCGGCAGGCGGCGGTCGTGTACTTCGACGCGGCGGGCTCGGCGGCCGAGCCGGAGGCCTCGAGCTTGCGGCGCAAGGCGGGACTGCAGCTCCTGGCGAGCGGGCACGACGAAGATGCGCTCGCCTTGCTCGGCGGCACGCTCGACCAGCTCGGCATCGTGATTCCGGAGAGCGCGAAGGCGGGGGCCGCGGAGCTGTCGACGCTGCTCGCTGCGATTGCCGAGCGGGGCTTCGAGCTTCGAGCGCGCGAAGGCGCCATTCCGGTCGAGGAGATCGAGCGCGTCGACACGCTCTGGACGCTGACGCTCAGCTTGACCCAGAGCACGCCCGACCGAGCGCTGGTTCTGGTCGCCCGCCATCTGCTGGCAGCGCTCGAGCTCGGGGATCCCGTGCGCGCGGTACGCGGGCTCTGTCTGTACCACAACATGCTCGAGACGCCGCCCGCGCAAGAAGGCGGGCCGGCGCAAGGCGCGCAGGCCGCTGCCGAAGCGCTTGCGAGCGCCCTGCAGCAACCCGAGCCCGAGGCGCGCATCGAGCTCAGCCACGGGCTCGACGCCATGCGCAGGGCCAAGCTACGGCCGGCGCTGCGCGCGTTGTCACGTGCGGAGGAGCTGTTTCGCACGCGCTGTCCGGGCATGGGCTCGGAGATGCGGATGTGTCGC
>JBIOJD010000021.1:0-19427 GCA_044450485.1 Polyangiales bacterium
CCGCGCAGCCTCGGCGCCTTCGAGCCCGTGATGAGAGTTGCTCATGCGTGCGCGCGGTTTTTCACGGGCCGGGTGAACCGTGCGAAACCCTCGCTGGATTCGCAAGTCCCCGGCGCGCTAGTCTACTCGGGTGTCGCTCTCCATCGTGAGGACCTTCGACAGCGCCGAGCACGGTGAGCCGCAGGAAGAAGTGGCGTGCCCTTGCTGCGGTGGCAAGCAGACGCAGCCGGTGCTGCTCGCGCGCGATCTGCTGTTCGCCCAGCCGGGTCACTATCCGCTCGTGCGGTGCGAGGCGTGCGGGCTCCAATACGTGAGCCCGCGCCCGACCGGGCTCGCGCTCGGCAGGCACTACCCGAGCGACTATTTCGGCTACAGCTTGCACGAGGACGCGCCGCGCCTGCTGCAACCGTTCCTGCGCGCGATGGCGCGCGGCATCTCGCTCCGCCGCATCCGCTACTTCGAAGCTGCGGCCGGACGCATTCAGTCGAGCGCTGCGTTGCTAGACGTGGGTTGCGGCGTGAATCGCTTGCTGCAGTGCGTCCGCGACGAGCGCGGGTGCACCGGCACGGGCCTCGACTTCAAGCCGGAGATCGTCAGCTACGTGCGGGACACGCTGCACATGCCGATCGTGCAAGGTTCGCTCGGCAGCGCCGATCTGCAAACCGAATCGTTCGACGCGATCTTCATGATGGAGTACCTCGAGCACGAGCTCGACCCAGGTGGCGTGCTGCACGAAGCGCGGCGGCTGACTCGACCGGGCGGCCACCTCGCGCTCGAGCTGCCGTACATCGATGCTTGGCCCGCGCGCGTGTTCGGGCGCTACTGGTGGAACCTCGACATCCCGCGCCACCTGGTGTTCTTCAGCCCGGATACGCTCGAGCGGATCCTCGCGCAGCACGGCTACGAGCTCTTGAGCGTGAAGCCGTTCACGTTGCCCCTGTACGCAGGCATGAGCCTCGTCCAGGTGCTCGGCCTGCGCCACTGGCGCAAGCACCAGACGCTCTACCCGCTGCTCTCCGCGTTGCTCGCCGCACCGCTGCTGCCCTTCCAAGCGCTGATGCCGGAGTTCATGTTCTGCGTGGCAAGGGCGCGCTGATCGTTCAGCGCCCCGGATCTTCGAGGGCGACGAGTCCGACAGCCATTCCGTCGATGACGTGGTCTCTACCGCGGCGGAGCGCTCACAGCCGCTGTTCGAGCAACGCCAGTTGATCGCGCTCGAGCGCGCTTCGCGACCGCGCGCCGCGCAGCGCAGGCAGCAGCTCAGGCGCCAGCGTGGCCCTCTCGCTCACGTGCGGGCCGCCCGCGCCACGTAGCGTCGATCCACGCCGAGAACGCGCGCTGCCGCGCTGCGATTGCCCGCGCACGCTCGAAGTGCGAGCTCGAACATGACCGCACGCAACCGCTGCTGCGCTTCGGTCAGCGAGATCTTGCCGACCAACTGCTCGCCCGCGCTCCGCAACAGCGCCTGCACGGGGTCCACGGTGGCTGCAGGGGGGACCGCACCGCCCTCTGGCCGCTCAGGCCACGCGAGCTGCGTCCTGCCTGCACCGATGTGGCCGGCGTCCGTGCTCGCGGCTCTCCTCGTGGGCAGTCTCACCTGGCTCACTTGCGCGCGGCGGACCCTTCGGGATCGATGCGCGCTCCGCTCTCGGTAGTGTCGGCAGTCGGGCGTTTGATCACGACTTTCTTCCGAGGCTCGACGCGAGCGCTCCGGGACAATTGTCCCACTTATCGCGCCGTCGCTCCCTTGCTAGGAACCTCGCACGCGTCGAGCAGTTCTCGATGCATCACCACTCTGATGATGGAGGTCGCATGAAAGTCCCAAGCATGTTGCTGAGCGCGCTTGCGCTGGTCGCCAGCTGCGCTGTCGAGACGCCCGGTACGAGCAATCCACCGCAAAGTGCTGAAACGCTGCTAGTGCGTTTGGAGGCCTTGAGCAGCGATTTGACCGTCGGCGACGAAGGCGCTGACGTCGTGACTCTGCACGAGTACCTGAAGACGTTCGGCTACTTTCCCAATTCGAGTCTCGAGGACCAATACCCGAACTGGCGCCCGATCGTCGACCACGGACCAGCTTCGCTCGAGGTGTATGACGATCACACGCAGGCCGCAGTCCTCGCGCTGCAGCGCAACGCCGGCCTCGAACCGACTGGCAAGGTGGACGCCGCGACGCGCGATCTCCTGCGTCAGCCGCGCTGCGGTGTGCCCGACGGCATCGAGCCCATCGACCCCAGCAGTAAGTTTGCGTACATCGGCACCAACTGGTCTTCGAAATCGACCGTCACGTGGCGCGTGCGCACCGCGGCGACCGAGGACGGGATCGACATGCGCGCGATGGCCAAGCGCGTGTTCGCGAAGTACGCACCTTACACCAACCTCACGTTCACGGAGGAAACGTCACCCACCAAGTGGGCGGACATCACGATCCAGGTGTGCAAGGCTGGCGATGCAGCTCCCTGCGGCCAACCTTCTGGCTACGGAGTGACCACCTACAATCCGACCATCGTCACCCTGGCGGGCTCGATCAGCTGGTCCGATACGATCCCGGTGCCCGTAGCCGGCAAGGACATGGAAAGCGGGCTGTCGCACGAGCTCGGGCACGCGCTCGGCTTGGATCACTCGTCGGCGCCCGCGGCCAACTGCGCCAATGGAGATTCAGCCTCCAAGGAATCGACCTGTCCGCTCTTGTTCTGGGGTCTGGGCGGCGGCGTGCTGCGGCGGCAGGTCAAGGACGACGACAAGGTGGGGCTCGGAACGCTCTACGACAAGTGGTTCACCACGGGCCACTCGTTCGCGTGGGACGTGGGCGCGGCCGACAGCACCATCAGCGGCCCAGTCTGGGTCGTGGGCACCACGAACGTGACCGGCGGGTTCCGTGTGTACAAGTGGAATGGCGCTGCCGACGTGAACAACTTCACCGCCGACGTCGCGAACCAGGGCGCGATCAGGATCGCGGTCGCGTCAGGAGGCATTCCATGGATCACCGACGTCAACGGCAACATCTTCAAGCGCACTTCGAGTGATCCGACCACCGGCGGCTGGTCTCAGGTCAAGGGGTGCGCCATCGACATCGGCGCCTACGGAAGCTCCGTTTGGGTGGTCGGTTGCACGGCGGCGAGCGGCGGCAATTACCGCTTGTACAAGTGGAACAGCAGCGCCAACAAGTGGAACGAAGACGTCAACGACATCGGCGCCACGGCGATCGCGGTGCGCAGCGATGGCGTTCCCTGGATCGTCGGAAACGACGGCCACATTTTTCAGCGCAGCAGCGCGGACCCTCTGAGCGGTAGCTGGGCCGAGACGCCGGCGTCGACTCCAGGTACCGCGTTCGACATCGCGTTCGGTACCAACACCCCGTACGTGATCGGGACCGCGCCGGTTGGCTCGGAATACCAAGTCTACGTCTACGACACTCAGGCGGCGATCCTGAGCGCGGGTCTGGACGGCACGCGTCAGACGGTGACGCCTGCCGTTCAGGATTGGTATCCCGTCAAGGGCGCCACCGCGTCCGCCGGCATCGCTGCAACCGGTCCGGAGAAGCTGTGGTTGGCGTTCGGAACCGACTCGCACATCAAGTTCAACACGAACTGACGTCAGCCAGACGCGGTGCGATCTAGCTTCGAGACACGTCGCGCTCGCGCCGTCACCACGGTCGTCATGTTGACCGTGGTGACGGGCGGTCTGGCCTGCGAGGGAAGCCGTGAACGGGTTCATCTGGCCCGCGCCGAGGTCGTCTACGGGACGGACGACCGCCGCGAATACTTCGACCTCGCAGGCCAGCCCGCGGCGAACCGTCTCGCGAGCTCCGTGGCAGCGATCGTGCCCAGACAGTTCCTCGCGGCCAACGGCGACTTGGTTGCGGGCGCGCCTGATCTCGGAACGACGCAGGGATTGTGCGCAGGCGAGCCCTTCGCCGAGCAACCCAGCGTCGCATTGTGCACCGGCGTGCTGGTGGACTGGGGTCTGCTGCTGACCGCGGGGCATTGCGTCCGGGCGCTTCCGCTGCACCAGCTCGTCGCGGTCTTTGGCTACTACTACGAACGGCCCGGCAGCCTGGCGCTCGAACCAAGCGCGGTCTTCGAGCTCGACGAGATCGTGGCCGAGGCGCTCGACCCTGCCGGCGCGCGGCCGCGACTCGACTACGCGTGGGTGCGTCTCACGCGCCGCGCGTCGGCCCCGCGTGCGCCTGCGTCGATCCGCAAACGCGCGCCAGAGCTCGGCGAACCGTTGTTCTCGATGGGCGCCGGCAGCGGTGCGCCGATCAAAGTCGATCACGGAGGCGTGGTTCGAGACGTGGGCCAGCCCTTCGGCGACTACTTCGTCGCCGACACCGACTCGAGCCTCGGAGCGTCGGGCGGCGGGGCGTTCGACGAGCATCTCGACCTCATGGGTGTGCTCGCGCGCGGCGGCACAGACTTCGTCTTGGATCGTGCAGAGGGGTGTTGGCGCACCGCCGTGCAGTCCGAGACCGACTCCGCCAGCGAGCAGTACACGTACGCGAGCCGCGCGCTCGACGGGCTCTGCACCGAGCACCCCGAAGCGAGCTCTCTCTGCCGGTCAGATTGCGGAGACCCCTGCGTCGCTGCGCCCGAGGCATTCGGTTGCTCGACCGCTCTGGGACGACGTGCGCGCGGCACGCAGATCTTCCTGGTCTGGCTCCTTGCCGGCTCGGCTCTGCGCCGGTGGCGCGGCCGACTTGCCGAGCAGCGGCGTCAGAACACCGCGCGGACTGCGTTGAGCGTCAGCGCGATCAGAACGAGCGACGAAACCGCGAACAGCGCGAAGCGGATTTCGATCTTGTTGACCGTCGCTTGCAACACGCTGTGCACCACGCGCAGCGCGACGTAGACCCACGCGAGCGTGGCGTTGGTGCCCGCACCCTGGCCGAGCACTGCGAGCGCCAGCGCGACCGCATAGAAGACGGTCGGTTGTTCCATCAGATGGTTGTAGTTGTCCGCCTTCCAGCGAACCTTGGCGGGCAGGCTCGCCATCTGTTCTCCGCGCGGCGCCGTGGGATCGAGCACCATCTTGGAGCTGCGGATCGCGGGGACGCGGGTCACGTACATCCAGGCCCACATGACGTGCGTCCAGACGGCGAGCGCCACGACGGGCGCGATGATGGGAGTCGAGCTCGGCATGGCCTCGCGATAGCACAGAAACCAGACGCTGGCGTGGAGCCAACGCGCCGAGCTCAGCGATCCACACCCGCCAGGCACACGTACTTGAGCTCGGTGAACTCGTCGATGCCGTACTTCGAGCCCTCGCGGCCGATGCCGGATTGCTTGATGCCGCCGAAGGGCGCGACCTCGCTCGAGATCATGCCGGTGTTGACGCCGACCATGCCGTACTCGAGCGCCTCGGCCACGCGAAAGATGCGGCCGAGGTCGCGGCCGTAGAAGTACGCGGCCAGGCCGTACTCGGTGTCGTTGGCGAGGGCGATGGCCTGGGCTTCGTCCTCGAAGCGCAGAAGCGGTGCAACCGGGCCGAAGGTCTCTTCAGTCGCGATCCGCATCCCGGGCGTGACGTCGGTGAGCACGGTCGGCTCGTAGAACAACTTGCCGGCTGAGTGTGCCTTGCCACCGAGGGCCACGCGCGCGCCTTTGTCCACCGCGTCCGCAACGTGGCTCTTCACCTTGACGACCGCGGCCGCGTCGATCAGCGGGCCGATGTTCACGCCTACCTCGGTGCCGCGCCCGACCTTCAGCCGCTTCACGCGTTCGACCAGCTTTGCCGCGAACGCGTTGTAGACGTTGGCCTGCACGAACAATCGGTTCGCGCATATGCAGGTCTGGCCGGCGTTGCGGTACTTGGAAGCCAGCGCACCGTCCGCCGCCGCGTCGAGATCGGCGTCGTCGAACACGATGAAGGGCGCATTGCCGCCGAGCTCGAGCGACACCTTCTTGACGGTGCCCGCGCACTGCGCCATCACCAACTTGCCCACCTCCGTCGAGCCCGTGAAAGACAGCTTGCGCACGCTGGGATTGCCGGTGAGCTCCGCACCGATGGCGGGCGCATCGCCGGTGAGCACGTTGAGCACGCCTTTGGGCACGCCCGCGCGCTCGGCCAGCACCGCGAGCGCGAACGCGGAGAGCGGCGTCTGTTCTGCGGGCTTGAGCACGACCGTGCAGCCTGCGGCCAGCGCGGGCGCGAGCTTGCGCGTGAGCATCGCGTTCGGAAAGTTCCAGGGCGTGATCGCAGCGCACACACCGATCGGCTGGCGCAAGACCAGAATGCGTCGGTCTGCCAGCGGCGCCGGAATCACGTCGCCGTACACGCGCCGGGCTTCTTCCGCGAACCACTCGACGAATCCCGCGCCAAACGCGACCTCCCCGCGCGCTTCGGCGAGCGGTTTGCCCTGCTCTGCGGTCAGGATCGCGGCGAGGTCGTCCTGGGCGGCCATGATCAGGTCGAACCACTTGCGCAGGACAGCAGCCCGCTCCTTTGCGGTTGTGCATCGCCACGCAGGCAGCGCTGCGGCGGCTGCACCGATCGCCTCGCGGGTCTCGGCCGCCCCCATGTCGGGGACCTGTGCGAGGAGCGCCGAAGTGGCCGGATCGGTCACCTCGAAGGTCTTGCCGCTCAGCGCATCGCGCCACGCACCGCCGATGTAGCACTGCGTGCGAAAGAGCGAGGGATCCGACAGCCGTGGTATCGCGCCTGCCGAGCTCACGACGTGACCGGCCATGCGCTCGGATGAAACGCGCTGCTCGCGAGATCCGAGACCAGCGCGCCGTCGGCCATGGTGAGCACGCGGTCGCCTTGCTTGGCCACGTTCGGGTCGTGGGTCACGAGCACGAGCGTACGGTGTTCTGCGACGGCGCCGCGCAGCAGCTCGAGAATGCGCACGCCGGTCTTGGAGTCGAGGTTGCCCGTGGGCTCGTCGCACAAGAGCAACGGTGGGTCCATCATCAATGCGCGCGCGATCGCCACGCGTTGCATCTCGCCACCGGAAAGCTCGTCGGGCTTGTGGCTCGCGCGATCGCGCAGGCCCACGTGATCGAGCAGGCCCATGGCTTTCTCTTTTGCGCGCTTGCCCCCCTTGCCCGCGAGCTCCGCCGGCAGCATCGCGTTCTCGAGCGCGCTCAGCGTGGGCAACAGGTGAAAGAACTGAAACACGAAGCCGACGCGGTCGCGGCGAAAACGCGTGCGCGCGTTGTCCGAAAGCGCGTACAGGTCCTGGCCCTCGACCAGAATGCGACCGCCGCTCGGAGTGTCGAGCGCGCCGATCATGTTGAGCAGCGTGCTCTTGCCCGAGCCGCTCGCGCCGACGATGGTCACGAACGAGCCGGCGGCTATAGTCAGGCTGAGCTCGCGCACGGCGTACACCGCGCTCGCGCCGCTCCCGTAGGTGCGACTCACGCCCTCCACCGCGATCATCGGCGACGCGCTCAAGCGGCCTCCGCCTGCGCCGCCCGCTTGCGAAACACCACCTGGATGTCGGTGTGGCGGTCGAAGAAGTAGCCGAACAACGCGAAGAACGGCGTCACCGGCGTACACAACTCGAGCGAGAGCTTCACCGGCTCGGCGACCAAATCGAACACGTCGTCGTGGCAGCGCACGTAGTGCAGCACGAAGCGCGGGTTCATGGTCGGGAAGAGCGTGTTGTTGTACATCGTAGAGTAGTAGCGGCTGACCTCCCAGCCGAGCTTCTCGCCGGCTGCGATCAGCGCGGGGGCCGCCAGGATGTGGCGATGGTAGGGCAAGTGCAAGGCGTGCGCATAGCTTTCTGGCGCTCGTAGATCGAGCGCGCGGGCGTCGGGGGTGCCGATCGAGATGATCGCGGTGGGCTCGGCCAGCTTGTCGAATTGCGCCAGCAATCCGAGCGGATCGGCGACGTGCTCGATCACGTCTTGGGACACGACGCAATCGTAGCGGCGCTCGAGCACGGCCGGGTCGCCGTAGCCCTCGCCATAGCGATCGTAGCCGGTGGCGTTCTCGTAACCGCGCTCGCGTAGGAACCTCACGAGCAGCCCCTTGCCGCAGCCGTAGTCGAGGATACGGTGCTCCTTGCGAAGCCCCGCACGCGTCAGGCGCCGCAGCATGCCCCCGTAGACCACTCGCAGCTTCCAGTCTAGGTCGGCTTCGAAGACAGGATAGCCGCGGTAGTAGCGGTCGAGGTCGACCTCGTCGGCTGCGTGAATCGAGCCACAGCCCGAGCAGCGCCAGACCGCGAAGCTCTCTTGCTTGAAGGCGCGCACGTTGCAGCGCACCTGCGCGGTCTCGGCGTCGCTCGCCCGCGGCGCACCGCACACGACGCAAACGGCCTGGGCGACCGCGGGCATGCTCGCTCGCTCAACCCCTGACCGCCGAGAAGATGACGTAGTCGGTCAGGCCGCCCTGCTTGCGCCAGACCTCGACGCCGAGGCAGCTCGCGATATCCTGCTCGCTCAGCTCGACGAGCGCTTCGTCCATGCGCTTGCCGAGGCGGCGTTGTTCCGCGTAGCGGTGCATGCCGGGAAACACGTGATGGCGGATCGACTCGACCTCGATCTGCGAAAAGCCGTGCGCCGCGAGCTTCTGCTGGTAGACGTCACGGTCGTAGATGTTCTGCTCGGGCACGCCCCACCGCCGCCACCCCAGACGGTTGACGAGACCCGATGGTTTCTCGCCGAGGTACGGCACGCAGTCCGCGAGCGCGATCCGACCGCCCGGCTTGAGCACACGGCGGGCTTCTTCGAAGAAGCGCTCGCGGGTGTCGAAGTGAAACGCGCTCTCGAGCGCGACCACCTTGTCGACCGATGCCGCTTCGAGCGGCAGCTCGGTCGCAGACGCCAACCGCAGATCGATACGGTCTTGCAGTCCACGCGCGCGCACGCGCTGCTGCGCGAGCTCCACGTGCAGCTTGGTCACGTTGACGCCGATGATGCGCGCCACGCCGTACTCGCGCACCCACAACAGATCCTGCTCGCCGAAGCCGAAGCCCGCATCGAGCACGACGTCGGCGGGCCCGAGCCGCGCTGCCTGGGCGAGCTTGCGCGCCATGTCCGCGCATGCATCTGGGTAGCTGTGCGCGGTCTTCCAGTAGCCGAGGTTCAGCCAGAGTGGCTTGTCCGCGTGCGAGAACCCTTGGTCCTGGGCCTCGAGCACGTCATCGCCGAGAAAGTCGTAGTAGCTCTCCGGATCGGAGCGCAGCAGCAACTTCAGCTCGCGGAAGATCGCGGACGGTTTGCGCAGCAAGCCGAGGCTCGCGCTCGACACCTGCCGCATGTCGTCGATGAACGCCACGTCAGCAGATTGTCTACTACGAACGGCTGCCCCGACAAAGCCGCTTCTACAAATGCTCGAGGGCGGCGGGGGTGAAGAGCGTTTCCGGGAGATCGTCCTTGCGCTCCATCGAGTCGATCAGCAGCTCGGTGGCGTGGCCGTTCTCGCTCTGCATGCGGGACTCGACCACCACGGGCTTGCCCTCGAGGTCGCGCACCTTGCGCGCGTAGAGGGTCTTCACGGGCTTGCCCTGCTTGTCGAAGAAGCGTGTGCGCAACGCCACGAAGTCGGTCTTGCGCACCCAGCTCACGAGCTTGCTGTAGCTCGAGCCCGAATCGGCCGAAAGGCTCGACTCGACGACGTAGGTCGGAGCATCTCCGACCTTGTCGTCAGGTAAGCGCACGTTGTGGGTCTGCTTGGGGTCGACCCGTTGCATGTCGGTGTACGTGAAGTCGCTGCCCATGAAGCTGCCTTCGCGCTCACGGCCCACGATCCGTCGGGTGCGCTTGAGCCCGGAGAGGTACACGTACTGCTCGGATGCGCCCCCTTGCTGTTCCCGCATGAGGAAGGCCGTCCCGGCCAGCTCCTGCGGCGAAAAAAAGCGTACCATCGTCTGGAGCAGTCCCTTGTCGCGCCGCGCCACCACCTCCATCGACCGCTCCTGCCGCTTGCCGTCCGCGCCGGTCAGGATCATGCGCAGCCGGGTCCGGGCCCCCTCCCACGAGAACGCGTCGGCGCGCAGCGTCTTGCGCGCGATCTCGTCGGCCGAGAGCGAGCCCTCGTCGGCACGTGCCGCGGGCAGTGCCGCGCTCTGCGCAGCAACGAACAACATGGCGAGCAGAGGTAGTGCCAAACGATGCATGACCAAGAGCGGACGGGTGTGTGCCATGGTGGATTCAGTCTGGGCGGCAAGAGCCTGCGCGGTTTCCTTCCCGCGCCACGAGCGCAGGGGCAAGTTGACACGATTGGCGCGCTGTTGGTAGCAGTGGCCTTCGGGACGCGCGTGTAGGCTGGAGTCTTGTGAAGTCATTTCCAACTGATTGGCCCGCGGATGGTGCGATCGACCTGGCCATCCACGACCGTCCCCACGCATCGTCGACGACCGAGTGGTGGTACCAGAACGGCCATGTGGTGGCGAACGGGTTGCAGTACTCGTTCTTCGCGGCCTTCTTCCGCCAGGTCAAGGGATATCACCCCGAGACGCGCGCGCCGCTCTACGCACACTCGCTGACGTGGGCGCTGTTCGATCCGACCGAGGAGCGGGCGCACACAGTCTCACGCGTAGACCGCGCCGCGCCGGAAGAAGGCCTCAAGCGCATCAAGCGCGGGCTCGGCGGTAAGGACCACAAGCTCAACCGCGCCATCACCGAGATCCTGCAGCGCGGTCAGGTGCCGACGCCGGACAGGATGTTCGAGAGCCGCGTGTTCGTGGCGCTCGAGCGGCTCGAGCTGCAATACGGCTCGGATCTCTTCCGCAAGCAAGACGACGGCAGCTATTTGCTCGTGCTCGGCGACAAGCGCAAGGCCGTGGGCTGCGAGCTCGTGCTGCACCCGCAGAAGCCGCCCGTGCGCCAAGGCGACAACGGTGTGGTGCGCGGATCGCTCGACGAAGCGATGTTCTACTATTTCATTCCGCGCTGCCGCGTCACGGGCACCATCACGCATCGCGGCACCGAGCACGAAGTGACCGAAGGCAGCGCCTGGTACGACCACGAGTTCGGCGTAGGCGAGCGCGAGGACGTCGACGACGAGGCCGAGGCGCGGCTGAGCGAAGCAGACCGCAAGCGCGTGCACACGGCGCGGCGCAAGAGCTACGAGAAGCGCCAGGTGGCGTGGAACTGGCTCAGCGTCCAGTTCGAAGATGGCAGCGAGGTATCGCTCTACGACGAGCTCTATCCCAACCTGCCCAAGGTCGCGGGTCAGTGGGCGGTGCTGATCGATCCGTCGGGCAAGTCCGTGATGCACCACGGCATCGAGGTCGAAGCCAAGCGCAACTGGCGCAGCACGCAGACCTTCTTCGAGTATCCCGTGGTGCTGACGATGCGCGTCCCCGATGCGCAGCTCGATCTCGAGGTCACGGCCGCGTTCGAGGACCAAGAGTTCATCACCCTGATCTCGAAGCCGTCGTTCTGGGAAGGCCGGGTCTCGGTCAAGGGCACGCTGCGCGGAAAGCCCGTGCGAGGCACCGGCATGCTCGAGCGCAGCGGCTACGCGGCGTACGAAGATCTGGAAGGTTTCTTCGAAGAGGTCGGCAAGGTCGTGCGCGAGTCGGTCGAGCGCGTGCTGCCGATGAAGCCCACGTACGAGCAGACCCGGCGCCTCGTCGCATCCGACGAGCGCGAGCAGTACATGCGCGGGCTCGACGTCGATCAATATGCGCGCACGCACATTCATCCGATCCGCGAGATCGTGGACCGCGGCGGCAAGGGCTGGCGTTCGTACGCCGCGCTGACCTGCACGGACATCGTCGGCGGCAACTCGCGCTTCTTCGTCAAGTGGATCGCGCTGCCCGAGCTGATGCACGTCGGGTCGTTGATCGTGGACGATGTAGAGGACAAGTCCGTCACGAGACGAGGCGCGCCGACCGCGCACCTCATCTACGGCGACGCGCAAGCGATCAACTCGGGCACGGCCGCGTACTTCGTCGGCATTCACCTGCTCGACAGCGACTGGGTCTCGGACGCGGACCAGATCCGCATCTACAAGCTCTACTTCGAAGCGCTGCGCGCGGGACATGCGGGCCAGGCGATCGACATCGACGGCTTCGAGCCGATGATGCCGGAGGTGATCGCGTCGGGTGACGCCGCATTGATCGAGGAGCGCGTGCTCGCGGTACACAGGCTCAAGACCGCGGCGCCCGCCGGGTGTCTGGCGCGCATGGGCGCGATCGCGGGCAACGGCACCGAGCGTCAGATCGAAGGGCTCGGCTTGTTCTTCGAAGATCTGGGGCTCGCGTTCCAAATCATCGACGACGTGCTCAACCTTCGGGGCTTCAAGGGCGACTTGAAGAGCAAGGCCGAAGACGTGATGCAGGGCAAGATCACCCTGCCTGTGGCCAAGGCGATGGGCCGCCTCCCGCGCAAGGATCGCGAGTGGCTGTGGGAAACGTTGCGGCAGAAGCCGCAGGACATGAAGGTCGTCGGCTCGGTGGTGGACCTGCTCGAGCGCTGCGGCGCAATCGACGCCTGTGCCGTGCAAGCGCGCTCGCTCGTCGAAGAAGGCTGGCAAAAGCTCGAGCCCGTGGTCGAAGACTCGCTCTCGAAAATGCTGCTACGCGCTTTCGGCTGGTACGTGCTCGAGCGGCATTACTGAGTCGGTCTACAAGTCCTCGCCCGATTTCAGCAGCTCGGGAATGAAATGAAGGCGCGGCCGCA
The DNA here is from genome assembly GCA_044450485.1 of Polyangiales bacterium. Lineage (GTDB taxonomy): Bacteria > Myxococcota_A > Polyangia > Polyangiales > JAFGIB01 > CAVZVA01. The sequence goes on from JBIOJD010000021.1 coordinate 12,579, forward strand.
CCAGGCTCTCGCGGCTGCCGTGGCGACGCGCGTAGAGAACCTCGGCATCGGGTTCTACGGTGTCGCCCAGCACGAGGTCGTCCTCGAAATCGTAAGTGTTGACGTCGCCACGCTCAGCGTCCGGCGAGCTGGGATCTTCGGCGTGAGCGCTCGCGGGTCGAACTGCTAACCCTGCGGCGAGCAGCGCCGTGCTCAGCAACATCGTGATCTTGCTCGACATCGTGCACCTCCTCTACGGCGGGCCTTTCTTTCAATGCCCGCTCGGTTCATGTTGTGAGTTGGTGGGCAAGCTCCGCGCCAAGTCTCATCGCCGAGGTCCTCTAGAGAAATCCGCCCGGTTGCGACCACCAACGGGTCGAGGCACCCGATGGCGAGCATGACAGCGGACAGACCCCAGCCGACTACGTCCGCCCTCGACGTGGGCCGCGTCTTCCGCGAGCACGCGGCGTTGGTCGAGCGCGCCTTGCGGCGGTTCGGCGTCGCGGAACGAGACGTCCACGACGCCCGCCAGGAAGTCTTCTTGGTCGTGTACAGAAAGCTCGGCGAGTTCGAGAACCGCGCGCTGCTTTCGACCTGGCTCTATCGCATCGCGTGGAACGTCGCGTCCGAGCTGAGGCGCAAGGCGTGCAACCGCCACGAACGGCTCGAGCCACCCAGCCCCGAGTCCCTGCAGCACGATCCGCTCGCCATGCTCGAGCAGCGCGACGAGCTGGCGGCCGTGATGCGAGCGCTCGAAGGGCTCGACGCCGACAAGCGCGAGGTCTTCATGCTCTACGAGCTGCTCGACCTCTCGATGCAAGAAGTCGCTGCGCGCGTGGGCTGCCCGCTCAAGACGGCCTTCTCGCGTTTGTACGCGGCGCGGCGCCTGGTGCTGGCCAAGGTCCGGTCGACCGGGGTACTGGGCGTGTGGCCTGCACTGCTACCTTGGCGCGTGCGTTGGAGCTCGCACGCGCAGCTCACCCACGAGGCCGCACGACAAGTCGCAAACGCGTGGGCCTTGCAGGCCGGGCTCGGCGCGCTCGCTGCGCTGTGCCTGCTCCTGCCGCCCTCACATCTGCAGCAACGCGATGCGGCAGGCGTGTCGCGCGAGGTGCGAAGTCGGGCACGCCGTGATGCACAGGCTGCCGCACCGGAGAGGTCCGCCCCGCGAGACCAGCAGCCGGCGCCGGCGATGCGCGCGTCCGCAAACGCCGGAGCCGCGGCCCGCGCACCGCGCGTCAAACGCACACCGAGCAGGGGCGTGAACCAGCCGAGCGCGGAGCCCGCACCCGTGTCCTCGACACCTGCCGGCGTCCTCGCAGAGGACGATGGCGACTTCGAGCTCATTCGCGCGAGCGCAGTAGACCTGCGCCCAGTCGCAGACAATCCGCTCGGGCCTGCGCTCGGCATCGCGCCCGACCAAGCTCGACCGCGCATACGACTGCAAGGTCCGCGCGACGTCGCCGAGGAAATCGCGGACCAGCTCTGAGCTGAGCCTCAGCGCGCGCCGCCGGCCCTCAGCCGCGCTTGAAGACCGCCATCACGTCGCACTCGGGGGCCCAGAAGGAGCCGAACAGAGCATGGGCCAGGGTCACGGGCGTCCACAGCTTCCAGCTGCCCGGATGGATCGGCTCGACCGCGAGGTCGCAGTTGTCGTCGAGACACTTGAAGTAGTGGTTGACGAAGGCGCTGTTCACGAACGGCACGAGCGTGTTCGCGTACATCGTCGGATAATACGTGAGCAGCTCCCAGCCGAGATCCTTGCCGAGCCCTTGCAGAGCGCGCTTGCTCAGGATGTTGCGGTGGTAGGGCTGGTGCAGCGTGTGTACCCGCTCCTCGGGCTTGGCGAGGTTGATCGATTCCGCGTTGGGTGTGCCGATCACGATCACGCCGCCCGGCTTGCACAGCTCGTGCAGCGTGCGTACGAGCGCCTGCGGATCGGGCACGTGCTCGATCACGTCTTGGGTCATCACGCAGTCGTAGCGCTGAGAGAGCACGCTCTTGTCGGCGAAGCCCTCCGAGTACTCGTCGTAGCCGGCCGTCCGCTCGAAGCCTTGCCGGCGCAGATGCGACAAGAACAAGCCGCTGCCGCAGCCGTAGTCGAGGACGCTGCTCTCCGCGGTGATCCCCGCCGCGCGCAACCGCGACAGCAGCTTGCCGTACATGGCGGCGAGCATCCAATCGACCTTGACGTCCTTGAGCTTGTGGAACGGATAGTCGGCGTAGTAGTGGGCGAGGTCGACCTCGTCGCGCGCGTGGATGCTGAGGCAGTGTGGGCAGCGCCAGACCGTGAATTGCTCGGCGGCGAACATGCGCACGTTCGAGCGCACCGAGCCCTGCTCCACGTCCGGCCCTGACTCTTGCCCACAGACGTTGCAGCGCATCGCCGCTCAGCATAGTCACTGGTCGCCGGCGCGGCCAGTGCCGAACGCAGGGCCGTCCGAGCCCTCATCTCAGCTTCGCACTCGGCTCGTTACGTGTTACGACTCCCGCCGGTGCAGCGGGCCCCGCACACGGTATACGGACTGGCTGGCGTGCTGGCCCTGGGCTTCTGTCTCGCCGCGCCGGCCATGGGCCAGGACGTGGCGGCCGAGCCTCCGGCACAGGTGGAGCAAGCGCCCGACGTCGAGGCGAGCCAGCCAGTCGCGCCCGAGCCCGCTGCGCCTGCGGCAGAAACTACGCCCGCGCCCGCGCAACCAACCGCACCCGCAGTTGCGAACGCGTCCAAGACCGACGAGGTCATCGAGGATGAAGAGCTGAAAGCCGTGCACGCGCAGCCGCCACCGAGCGCACCCGCGGCCGAGCCCAATGGCGACGTGAACGTGGTGCTGCGCTCGCGCGCCGGTGTGGCCACGGCCTGGGACGAGCCGCGCAAGGACGTGTTCGAGTCCACGACCATCGCGCTGTTCGAGGCGCACGTGCGCCGCTCCGAGCGCCTGCGCTTCGTGGTTGGCGTGCGGGCGCGCTACCTGTATGCCACGCGGCAGGCCGCGACGGCCGACGCGAGCGCCGCGCGCTTCGAGCTCGACGCGGCGCCGACGGCGGCGTACGCCGATGCCACCCTGGCGGACGGGCTGCACTTGCGCCTCGGCTACCAGAGCGTTCGCCTCGGACGCTTCGACATGCTCGAGGCGCTCGACATCCTGAGCACCTACGACCTGCGCAGCGGGCCTGCGACCATGCCCGAGGCCGGTGAGATCGCGCAGCCCGCCGTGCGCGTGGATTGGGACGCTGCTTCGTGGCTCTCGTTCACGGGAATCGTCCTACCGTTCTTCGAGCCGCACGTGGTGAACAGCTTCGACGGCAACTACGCGCTCTCGCGCTCCACTCAGGCCCAAGTCGACGCTGCTTACGCCAGATTGTTCGGCAACAACAACCCCGAGGGTTTGCTGCGCGACGCGCTGCCGCGTACGGGCCAGGGCAGGCTGGCAGAGGGTGCGCTCTCGGCCTTTGCGCCCATCCCCATCCCCTCGAACCCGCAAGGCGCGCTCCGCGTGACCGCCCACGGCCCGGCCGGCGAGATCGCGCTCACCGGAGGGACCGCGCTCGAGCACCTGCCCGCGCTGCGCTACAGCAAGACCTTCGTCTCGCTCCTGAACAACATGCTGGGCACGGTCACGACCGAGCAGCTCGCAAACGACACGCACCCGATCGACGTCGGCTATGATCGCTTCGGGGTCGCCGCGGTCGATGGCTCGACCGCGCTAGGAGACATCCAGCTCGGCGCCGAGGTCGCGTACTCCTTCGGGCGCACGTTTCTGGCTGCGGAAACGCAAACCGTGGCCCTGAAGCGCAACGAGGCCGCGGTGCTGCCCGAGCAACGCGACTTGCTGACGGGCGCGCTGCGCGTCGAGTACTTGAAAGGCCAGACGTGGGCCATTGCACTGGAAGCTTCGGCCGGGCGCGTGATGACCGGCCCGAGCGAGTCGCGCCGCGTATTCATGTTCATGCAGGACGGGCGCTGGCTCTTGTCGAGCGTGGCGTTCGTCGGGTTCACACCCGGTGACATCGGCCTCACGCTCGAGCTCGGCGGCGGCCTGCTCAACGGCCCGACCTACCTCGTGACGCCGCGCGTGCAGGAGCGCCTCTTCCAAGGCTTCTTCGCCGAAGCCGGCGCCTACTTCCTCGGCGGCAAGAGCCGGCCGGTCGGCGACCCCCGCGTCACGCTGGGCGGCATGTACGGGGATACCGATCAAGTCTTCGTAGGCCTGCGCTGGCTACCGTAGCTACGGTCCGACCTGGGTGGCAGACGTTCCGGTGACGATGTTCTTGAACCAGTCCACCATGCGCATACCGCCCACGGTGGTGCTGTAGAACGAGGCGCCGCCGAGCCACGTGTGCTGCGAGCTCGTGATGTAGTAGGTGCCGAAGTTCGGATAGAGCATCTGGATGGCGGCGCGGAAGTCGAGCAAGCCCTGCGTGAACGTGGCACCTGGGACCGGCGTCGCGAAGTTGCCCGTGCAGTTGTTGGTGCCGTAGCCGTAGAACACGGTGATCGTCGAATCGGTCGTGGCCTCGATCAGACCAGCCGGACGATTCATGGCCTTGCCGGCCATGTGCTTCATGTAGTCCATCTCGAAGTTGTCAGGATCAGGACAGTCGGCGCCGCAGTCCTGCAACACCGAGCCGTCGAGGCCCCATGTGGTTCGCCATGCCTTCTGCAGGCACGTCGGGATGTATTTGTCGGACATCGCGGGGCCCGAATCGTCGATCATGCTGACCGGGATGTCGCCGAATGCCCACTGCACGAATTCGGCATTGGCCGAGGCACCGAACCCGCCGGCGCTCACGCCGGTGAGCAAGACCTCGTCGGCGTCTGGGAAGGTCGGCACGAGGCGGTTCAAGTACGCCTCGAGGTTGCGCCGCCCCATGAAGTGCTGCGTGCCGGCAACGCCCGCGATCATGCCGTCGTCCTTGGTCCCGAGGTGCACGTCACCGGTGCAATACGGCACGTAGACGAAGTTCCAATCTTTGACCGGATTCTCCGCGTTGCTGCGATCGAGGATGCCGGCGGCGGCCGGCATCATCATCGAGGACGTGTTGGACGCGTTCGCGAGGCAGGTGAAGGTATCGAAGCAGGCGCCGCCGCCTTCGAGGTAGATCATGACCTTCTTCGATCCCGGTTTCAGATTCACGGCCACGCCCGCCGTGGAACCGTCGCGGCACTTCGAGTCGGGGAAACCGACGAAGGTCCACGCTCCGTCGGGCCCGGTGAGCGGTGAGCCTGTAGGCATGAAGGGCGGTTTGCCGCCAGTTGCTCCGCTGCCGGCCGCGCCGGTGGCCCCACCACTCTTGCTCGCGCCGGCGCTACCGGCAGACCCGTGGCCGGCGCCGCCCGCCTTCGAGGCTGCAGACCCGCCGCTCCCGCTCTTCGAGCCGGCACCGCCCGTGGAGTTGCTGCTGGTGCTGCAGCCGCTGAGCGCGAGAGACGTCGAAGCCAAGAAGAAGACAACGTTGCGCCAAATGATCATGCCGATCTCATAGTGCAGAGCGGCGAGGTAGCGCAAGAGCGCGTACCAGTGGTCAAGTGGCGAGCGCGTCGAAGCGCTGCAGAACGTTCGCGCCTTCGGGGTGCGCCAAGATTCGCGCGCTGAGCAGTGTGCGGCTGCGCTCGGCCACCAGCCTTGGTTGCTCGACGGTGGCCCAGTGCACGAGGCGCTCCCAGAACGGATCGATCAGGGTGTGGCCCGGCAGTTGGCCGCCATCGAAGCTCTTCCAATGCACGGCCCGAGCCTCACCCAGAGCGACGCGCAGCGACTCGAGGTGCAGCTCCTCGTCCTTCCGGATGCGGCGCACGAGCTCCACGGCCTGGCCGGCTTCTTGCCGACGCGCCGCGAACAGCTCGGGATCGGACAGCAGCGCCTCCGTCGAGCTGAACCCGATCTCCGCGCGCAGCTCGATCAAGAGCAGATTCATCAAGAAGGACAGCATGCGGGCCTGCGGCCGCGGGAGCTCCGGAAAGGGCTCGCTCGCGTCGGGACGCGTGATCGTCGTGGGCAGCTCAGGCTGCGGATAGCCGGTCTCGCCGAACGCGAGATCGCGCAGCGCAAACCACATCACATCGTGACCGCCCGTTCCCAGCGCCTGGTCGCCGCCCTCGTCGAGGCCGTGCGCCTTGAGCAATCCGAGATGGAGGTGACCGAGCGCCATCTCGGAGATGTCCTCCACGACTGCGTCCTGAAAGCGCGGAATCGGGATCTCCGCCAAGAGCTTGCCACGGGCTTCGATTACGCCGGTGATGGTGAGTGTGTTCCAGAACGTCTGGCCCAGACCGACCTGCAGCAGCAGCTTCTGCTGCGCGTCGTTCGGCACACGCACGCCGGCGAGCAGCCCCGAGCTACACGCCAAGGGCTCGCCGCCCCGAGCGCGCAACGCCGCGGACCAGTTGTGGACCGCTGGCCAGCGCAACAAGGTGCGCGGCGACACGTACGCACCTTCCGCGTCGAAGCCGCCATGCAGACGCCGACCCGCGATCACGTGCGGCGCCGCATACGCATGCTCGCTCATCAGCTCCTGCTCGCTGAACCGCAACTGCACGAGCGATGAGAAGCACCCGCTTACAGCGCTGTCAACAAGACCCAGACCGCCCTGTGGCGGTGTTGGGTTCCTGTGCACGCCCGCGGCTTGCCGGGTCCGAGGGCCTGCGCGGGGGACGCGCGGCTTGCAAATGCGGCGGTCGAGGTTGGCTAGTACGCTCATCGTACGCCGCGCAAGCCACGCTCGGAGAAGCGTGCCATTCGCAAGCCAAGGAAACTCGAATGGCAGGCTTCTCCGAGCGTGGCTTGCGCGGCGTACGTTGTGCGTTCTAGCCCACCTCGACCGCCGCATTTGGAAGCCGCGCGTGCCGCGCGCAGGCCCTCGGACCCGGCA
>JBIOJD010000022.1:0-19361 GCA_044450485.1 Polyangiales bacterium
GGCGCTAGAGGACGCTGCGCGCGACGACGAGGTGTGGGTGGTGGCGATCACCGGCACCGGCGACTCGTTCTGCGCCGGCCTCGACCTGAAGGGCGGCGGCGAGGACAAGCACCCGGACACGCCGCAGGGCAAGTACCTGGACGACCTGAACTGGGTCGGGCAGTTTCTGCTCGCGACGCGCGAGGCGTGCGACAAGCCGGTGGTCGCGGGCATCAACGGCGTTGCGGTCGGTGCGGGTCTCTCGCTCGCGATGGCCGCCGACATCCGCATCATCGCTCGCAGCGCGCGGCTGATGGCCGGCTATCCGCGCATCGGCGGCTCGCCCGACGGCGGTCTCACCTACACCCTGCCGCAGGCCATCGGTTACGAGCAAGCGATGCGCTTCATGCTCGAGAACCGCACCGTCACCGGCGAAGAAGCCGTTGCGCTCGGCATGGCCGGCGAAGTGGTGGACGACGAGAAGTTGGCAGCGCGGCTGCAAGAATATTGCGCGCTGCTCGCGACACGCTCGCCGATCACGCTGCGCCTGACCAAGCGCGGCATCCACCGCGCGACGCGCGCGATCGACCTCGAGGCGCAGCTTCGCTACGAGCTCGCGAACATCACGAAGGCCTTCATGAGCGAGGACGGACGCGAGGCGCGCGCGGCATTCCTCGAGAAGCGCCCACCCCAGTTCAAGGGGCGCTGAGCCGGGCTCAGCCGGTCGCAGCGCGCTCGATCTCGACCCAGCACAGCATTCTGTCGGAGCTCGCCGGACGCGCTCACCCCTTGCGCGGTTGCCCCTATGCCTCTACAGGACGGGTGGGCATGATGCAGGACGCGATGCCGGCGGCGACGTTGTGGTGCTGGCGCTGCCAGCATGTCACCGATCCGGTCCGGCCGTGGCCGCACTGGGCCAAGGTGCGGTTCGCCTATTTCGCGGGGCTGGCGCTGGCGCTCTGTGGTGGGCCCGTGATCTTGGCCGACGGGTTCGTGATGATCCCGACACTGATGCTTTACATGTCCGCGATCGGGCCGATCAATCGGCTCGCGCGGCAGCGCCCGGAGTGCAATCGCTGCAGCGCGATGCTGTAGCGCCGGCGACGCACGGCGCGCTCCGTGGTATTGCGGGTGTCGCAATGCGCGCAAACCGCGCCGCGGTCGTGTGGCTGTGCTCGCTCTGTGCGTGTGGGGGCAGCCGTTCAGCCGCGTCTGGCGCTGGCGCGCTCGAGACGATTCGCTACGAGGTGGCCGCGACGCCGCGCGCAGTGACCGGCGGCGGCGATCGCGCCGCGATCGAGCAGGCCATCTCGCGAGCCGCGGCCGAAGCGGGAGGCGAGCTGCACGGCGACGGCAGGTTGGCCGTGCTCGCGCAGCGTGTCGCAGCGGGCGAGAGCAACGACCGGCGAACGCTCGAAGCGGCAGCGCGCGGGCTCGGACTGGTCGACGCGGGACTCACCGAAACGCAGGTCCGCGTGTCTTCCGCCGAGCTGCTCGCAGCGGCGATTGGCGGTGAGCTTTCGGTCGCAGCGCGCCAAACCGGCGCCACCCACTTCGGCGTGTTCGCGACCGAGAACGGCAGAGCGGCGTTCATCGTGCTCGGTCGCAGGCCGCTGCTGCTCGATCCCGTGCCGCGCCGCACGCCCCTCGGGACCACGTTCGTTCTGCGCGGTCGGCTCGATGCGACCACCTCCAATCCGAAGCTCGCCGTCTCCGGACCAGACACGCAGCTTCTACTACCCGCGGGCGCTGGCCCAGATTTCGAGCTGCGCGTGTCGCCAAGAAAAGCAGGAGTGTACCGGCTCGAGCTCCGAGCGCTGCGTGCCGGACACGTGCAGAACCAGGCGGAGCTCCTCGTGTACGTCGGCGCGGCGGACGACGAAAGAAACGCCAGCAACCCGTCGCCGCCAGCGCTCGACGCAGACCGCACGCGCGATGCGTTGTATACGCGAGCCGCGGAGCTGCGCGCCGAGCACGACTTGCCGAAGTTAGCGGTCGACCCGACGCTCGAGCTGCACGCGGCCAACGCGGCCGCCGCGATCGCCGCAGGTGACACGGGCGAAGGCGCGGTGCCCGGAGCCAGCGAGGGACCTGCTCCGAGCGTGGCGCGTGGTGCTGAGTCGGGAGCGCTCTTTGCTCAGCTCTTGGGGGACGGCGCGCTGCGTGCGCGCTTGCTCGGCACCGAGATCACGCACATGGGCATCGGCGTCAGCCGCGCCGGGCGCGAGCTCGTCGCGGTCGCGCTGACCGGTCACATCGACCGCAACGTCGATCCAGAGCTGGCGCCGGCGCGCCTGCTGTCCGCGCTGAACGAGAGTCGCCGCCAGCGCGGGGCTCCTGGGCTGCGTCCGGACGATCAGCTCACCGCCAGCGCGCGCCGCGCCGCTGCGGAGATCGGCCGACACCCCGCGCAGGGCACGCGGGAAGTGCTGCGCTCCGCCGAGCAAGAGCTCGAACGCCTGCGCCTTGCCTTTGCACGCGTAACCACGCTGGCCGCGCTCGTCGTGGACCCGAGCGAGGCCGCGACCCTCGAGCCCGCGCTCGACCCCGCGGTGCAAGCCGCGGGGATTGCAGTGGCCGAATGCGCGGGCACGGCGGGCCAGCCAGCGCGATTTGCCGTGGTGGTCGCGCTCGGCTGGACGAAGTAGGCGGCGCTTCGCTGTAACCTTTTGCCGGGCTGCTTCGTGGTGATGTCGAAGGAGACGTCATCATGGGCTCGGAAACCATCATCATCGGGGGCGGTCTCGGCGGACTGTGCGCGGCGGCGCTGCTGGCGCAACGCGGGCAACGCGTGACATTGCTCGAGCGCGGCTCGGCCCTCGGGGGTCGGGCACGCTCACAAACCGAAGCGGGCTTCACCTTCAACCTCGGTGCCCACGCGCTGTACCTCGGCGGCCCGGCGTGCACGGTACTCTCGGAGCTCGGCGTTTCGGTGGGCGGCAAGCGTGCAGCGGGCCGCGGCGTCTACGTGGAGCGGGCCGGGCAACTGCATGCATTGCCGCAATCGCCGCTCGGGCTGCTCACCTCGGACTTGCTCACAGCGCGCGGCAAGCTGCAGGTCATGGCCCTGCTCGCTACGCTCGGTCCGCGCAAGGAGCGGGCGCTCACGGGGTCGAACGTGCGGAGCTGGCTCGACGCGGCGACGCCCGATCCGAGCGCGCGCGCGTTGCTCGAGCTGCTCGTGCGTCTGACCTCGTACGCGCACGCGCCCGAGCTACTCGGGGCAGAGATGGCGGCGCGACAGCTCGCGATCGCGGTGCGTCGCGGCGTGATGTACGTCGACGGCGGCTGGCAATCGCTGGTCGATGAGGTCGAGCGGCGAGCCCGCTCGCTCGGTGTGCGCATCGAGCTCGGCTGCCCGGTGCGGAACGTGGCACGTGAAGCGAAGGGCTTCACCGTCTCACTCGACGCTGGCAAGGACCTGCACACGGACACCGTGGTCGCGGCTGTCGATCCGCATGCGCTCGCGCGCCTCTTGCCAGACGATCCGTGGGCCGCGAACTGCGCCGCAGAGGCCACGCCCTTGCGCGCGGCGTGCCTGGATGTCGGCGTGCACGACCTACCCCACCCCGAGCGCATCAATGTGCTCTCGCTCGACGCTCCCGTCTACTACGCCAACCACGCCGCCTATGCGCAGGTCGCGCCAGCAGGAGCGGCCACGCTCCAGCTCGTGCGCTACCTCGCACCCGATGAGGACGGTCGCGGCGCGGAAGACGAGCTGCACGCGTTCCTCGACCGGACCCAGCCAGGCGTGCTCGCGCGTGCCGCGAGCGTGCGCTTTTTGCCGAGCCTCACGGTGCATCACGACGCACCGGGCCGCGGGCGCGCAGGGCTCGTGCACCCGCGCTACGGCTCGTTCTACAACGTGTCGGACCAAGCGAGCACGGTCGGCGTCCTGCTCGATGGAGTGCTCGGCGCCGCACGCCAGGTGGCCGACTCGGTCGCGGGCAGCGTCTCGGACGTTCGCTCGCGGGCGAAGGAGGTGGCAGCGCTGGCGACAACGCGCGATGATGGCGCAGCGGCATGACCGAGCGCACCAAGCCTGCTGTGCCCGCGCTGCAGCAAGAGCTGCAGGCACAGCGCGGGTTCTTGTTCGGGCTGTGCTACCGCATGACCGGCAGCGCAGCGGATGCCGAGGATCTCGTGCAAGACACGTGCGAGCGCGCCTTGCGCGCGCCGCCCGAGGACAGGAGCCGCAGCCTGCGGCCGTGGCTCACGACGGTGGCGCTCAACCTGAGCCGGGATCACCTGCGCAGGCGCAAGGCCGCGCCCTACCGCGGGACGTGGCTACCCGAGCCGGTACCGACAGAGCTGCTGGCAGGCGTCGCGCCCGAGGGCGCGCGACCCGACGCGCGCTACGATGCGCTCGAGAGCGCGACGCTCGCGTTTCTGCTCGCGCTCGAAGCGCTATCGCCCACGCAGCGCGCCGTGCTGCTGCTGCGCGACGTGCTCGACTATTCGGTGAGGGAAACCGCCGATGCGCTCGAGCTCTCCGAATCGAACGTCAAGACCACGCTGCACCGAGCGCGCGCCGCGATGGCCGGCTACGACGCCGCGCGCTGCGTGCCCGATGCCGCGATGCGCAAACGTACCGAGCGTGCTCTGCGGCGCTTCGTGCTGCACTTGAGCACCGACAACGTGCGCGGGCTCGAGGCGCTGCTGCGCGAGGATGTCGTGGCGCTGAACGATCCCGGCGACGAGTTCGTGGCGGCGCGCAAGCCGGTCGCGGGGCGCAAGAAAGTCATCTTGTTCCATCGCAAGCTCACGCGCTATCTGGCCGGCCGGCTGCGCTACGCCGTGCGCGACATGAACGGCTTGCCGGTGCTGGTCGCGGAGTACGAGCCAGACCGCACGGACTTCCCGCCGCGGCAGGTTCACAGCGTGAGCGTGGACGCCCGCGGCCGCATCCGCGCGGTCTTCACCATCGTGGCGAGCCCGAAGCTTTCAAAGATATCGTTCGCGGGGCTGCGCGAGGTGTCTACGGTCGAGAAGCTCGTCGCGGACGGCGTGCGACGCGTGATCACGCGCCTGCAGCCTGCCGCCCAAAGGCTGTCCACACACATCCAGGTTCACGCGGGCAGCCGCGCCCGGCGCAAGGCCTAGTCGAGCGCGGCATCGCGCCCGCTGAGCCCTGGCAGGGCCCGTGTTATCATCGCCCGCAGGCATGGCTGACGACGGGACAGCAGGCCCCAAGGCGGACCGCGGTCTACGACGGCGCGCGAGGGCCGTGCGTGCGTTCGTGTTCATGAGCCGCCTTTTCGAGTACGAGTGCCGAGAGCTCGAGGTGAGCATGGCGCAGTACCGCATGCTGCTGTACTTGCGGCACGGCCCGCGGCGCGCGGGCGAGCTGGCGGCGCGCGCGTCGATCACGCGGCCCTCGCTGAGCACGTCGATCGCGGCGATGGAGAAGCAAGGCTTGCTCCGACGTACCACGGTCGACGACGACCGGCGTGGCGTGAAGCTCGAGCTCACGCGCAAAGGGTTGCTCGCAATCGACCGCATCGAGGAGCGATTCGGAGAAATCTTCGACGACGCGGCCAAAGACTGCGATCGCGGTCGCTTGCTCGACGCGCTCGAGGAGCTCACGCGCTCGCTCAACGACCAGATCGAAGCGCGCGTGCGGCCCGAAGACTGAGGCGGGGACGAGCGGGCGCCGGACTCGAGGGTCTCACGGTCCCGAACCGACAACCGTCGCGTCCCTCTTGGGGCGAAAATGCTGCGATGTGACCGAGCCCGACGCAGAGATTGCGCCGAGGCGCGTATTCGACTGCAAAACTCGCGTGCTCCCCGCTGGTAGAACGCGAGGGCACGGACCTTGCAAGACGGCTGCGAGACCGCGCCCGGTTCGCTTCCCAACAAGGAGATCGCGATGCGTCCACGTCCTTTGGACAATGCTTTGGGTCCGCTCACCACGCTGGTAGTCGGGTTGTTTTGCTGGCAGCTCGCGCCGAGCCGGGCTGCTGCGGTGCCTTCGTTCGCCCGCAAGTACGAGACGAGCTGCACCACGTGTCACACCGTGTATCCGATGCTCAACTCTTTTGGCGAGGCCTTCCGCCGCAACGGTTACCGCATGCCGAGCCGCGACGGCAGCACCGACGGCGACGCCACCAAGTCGCCATCCATTCCGATGGGCCAGTCGGAGTACTCCAAGGAGTTCCCGAACGCGGTCTGGCCGGACAAGATCTCGCAAACCGTACCGCTCAGCATGTGGCTGAACGGCGGCGTGTCCTTCAACTTCCCGAAGTCCGACGCGCACGACGCGAACGGCAACACGTTCACCTGGAACCAGCTGCTGAGCGAGGCGCATTTCTTCGCCGCGGGCGCGTTCGACGATCGGCTCACGTACTTCGCGCAACTCACCCTGGCCGCGGACGGAGTCGATCTCGAGACCGGCTACCTATTGTGGAACGACGTGCTCGGCGCGGACCAGCACGCGCTCAATCTGTGGGTCGGTCGTTTGATGAGCCCGTCGCTCACGAGCTTCGGCGGGCACAGCTCGTACCTCAGCGACACGCTCACGCCCGAGGTTTCGCTCGCTGGGCTCTACAATCCGAACGGCAGTTTCGTGCTCGGCCAGGGCCACAGCGACGGCATCGAAGCGAACGGCGTGCTCGGCCACCGCGTGGACTGGTCGCTCGGCTGGCTGGCGTCGCTGCCGAGCGGAGGTTTGAAGCTGCCGAACGCCGAGGACGTCTACGCCCACGTGGGCGTGAAGCTCGGCGGCATGTCGCTCGACGGCGAAGGGCCGGACGGCGCGTTGGTCAGCAACGTGAAGAGGCCATGGGAGGAGACCTCCGTCACGCTCGACGTGTTCGGATACCACGGGCTCAACGTGCTCGACAACGGCACGGCCGCCACGCCGGTGGGACAGCGCGGTCCGATCAATGCGCTCGGCGGTGGCCTGCGCGTGTACCTGGGCTCGTTCGTGCTGCACGGAGGCCTGCAGTTCGAGCACCACATGCATCCCTACGCCGGCACCGCAGCGATGGGCTCGACCGCCGCCATGGCGGATCTACGCGGCGCGAGCGGATACACGCAGTTCGACGAGCTCGACTACGTGGTCTTCCCCTGGTTCGTACCAGGCGTGCGCACGGAGCTGACCCACGTCGGAGGCCCAGCAGGCTCGGCGAGCCTCTTACGAATCTTGCCCGGCATCGCCATGCTCGTACGCCAGAACATCAAGGTGCTGGTTGTTGGCGGCCTCGAGCTCGTTCACAATCTCCCGCCGGGCGGCGCTTGGGATCCGGCCGGCGGCTTCAGCGTGCCCAACGGCACCAAGAGCGAATTCGTCGCGGAACAAATCAACGCCACGCTTGCGTGGGCGTTCTGAAGTGAGGAGCAGCATGTCCACTCGATTGATCATTCTCCTAGTGACATTGGGGCTCGCCGCGCCCGCCGGCGCGGATGCGACTGGCGCGATCCACGGGACGATCACCTCGACCCCAGCGCACGCCGCAGGGTCCGCGGTCGCTTACCTCGAAGACGCGCCGGGCGGACAGCCGGTGACGGCCACGGTGACGAACAAGCAGATGGCGTTCTCGCCATTCATCGCGATCGCAACCGTGGGCGCCAAGGTGACCTTCACCAACGAGGATCCGTTCCCGCACAACGTATTTTCTCCGGACGCGGGGCGCTGGGACATCGGGCAGATCCAGCAGCACCAATCCAAGACGAAGGTATTCTCCAAGGCTGGAGCACATACCTTGCTGTGCAACCTTCACCCGAACATGAAGGCTTACCTCGTGATCGTGCCTTCGAGCTTCTTCGCGAAATCCGACAAGCAGGGCAACTTCACGATCAAGGACGTGCCCGCAGGCAGCTACAAGCTGACGGTGTGGGCTCCGGGAATGAAGGTCGTCACGCAGGCCGTCACGGTTGCGGGCGACACCTCGGCGCACTTCGAGCTTCACCGGTGAGTGCGACCATGCAGATACTGAGATACCGACACCTCGTGCTGGCGGCCCTCGGCTGTCTGCTGCTCGACTGCAAGGAGCCGAGCAGCGGGGCCAGCACCGGCGGCGGCTCGAGCTCGCAACAAGGCTCGGGTGAGCCGGGCCCAACGCAACCAAGGGCGCCCGAGCCTGCGGCCCCGACTCCCCCGGCGCCGCCTCCCGCTCCCGCAGCGCCGGCGCAGCCCGAGCCGGGGAAGACTTCGCCCACAGCCGAGCCTGCTGCGCCGCAGGCCGGCGTGCTCGAGCTGCACTTGGTCGCGAGCGGCATCACGATGAAGTTCGACCTGGTCAAGCTGCAAGCGAAGGCCGGGCAGTCCGTGCACCTCGTGCTCGAAAACAAGCCCCCTGGCGCTCTGCCTCACAACTGGGCGCTCGTCCGGCCCGGGACCGAAGCCGCCGTTGCGCTCGCTGGGTTGAAGAAGGGCGCTGCGGAGGGCTATCTCGATCCGGGCCCAGACGTGCTCGCCAGCGTGGCCATGACGCCTCCGGGCAAGAGCAGCGAGGTCACGTTCACGGCGCCTGCTGCAGGAACGTATCCGTACATTTGTACCTTTCCCGGCCATTACATGATGATGAAGGGCGTGTTGGAAGTGACCCCGTGATGGCGCGATCACGCCAGCGTGGCGCATTGCCCGAGGCGAAGAGCGCGCGAATATCCCGGCAGCTCGCAGCGTTGCACCGGGCCCGGCGTGCGCTTGACCTGTGTGTCTGGAGTAGTTAGGGTCTCCAAACTACCTGGCCGCGGGAGACGCTCTTGCTGCTGCGCGACGAGCACCGGTCGATTCAGCGCACCGAGGAGGACGCGTGACGGGCGCTCTCGATCTCGTGGTGCGCGGCGGCACCGTGGTCGACGGCACGGGCGCTGCCCCACGCGAAGCTGATGTCGCCGTCGCGAACGGTCGGGTGGTCGCCGTCGGTCCCGTGTCGCAGCAGGGCAAGCGCGAGCTCGATGCGCGTGGCTTGCTCGTGACGCCCGGCTTCGTCGACATCCACACCCACTACGACGCGCAGGCCACCTGGGACAGCCGGTTGTGGCCGTCTTCATGGCACGGCGTGACCACTGCGGTGATGGGCAACTGCGGCGTAGGGTTCGCACCGTGCAAGCCCGAGCATCGCGACATGCTCATTCGCCTGATGGAAGGCGTCGAAGACATTCCCAATGCCGTGCTGACCGAAGGCCTGCACTGGCGCTGGCAGAGCTTTCCCGAGTTCCTCGACGCGCTCGAGACGCGGAGCCACGACATCGATTTCGCGGCACAGGTCCCGCACGCCGCCCTGCGGGTGTTCGCCATGGGCGAGCGCGGCGCCAAGCGCGAGGTCGCGACACCCGACGACATCGCATGCATGGCGAAGCTCGCGGCCGAGGCCGTGCGCGCGGGCGCGCTCGGCTTCACCACCTCGCGCACGCTCAACCACCGCACGAGCGACGGCGAGCCCACGCCGACGCTGACCGCGGCGGAGGACGAGCTGATGCAGATCGCGCTCGCGCTGTCAGATGCGCAGGCAGGCGTCTTGCAGGTGGTGAGCGACTTCCGCGATCTCGCCGCCGAGTGGGGCATGCTGAGACGCATCGTCGAGCGCTCGCGGCGGCCGCTCTCGATCTCGCTCGTCCAAAACGATCGACGCCCGCACGCGTACCGCGCGCTGCTGCAGGCGCTGGCCGACGCGTCTGCCCACGGCTTGCCAGTGAAGGCGCAGGTCTGCGGCCGCGCGGTCGGCATCGTGATGGGTCTCGGCACGAGCGTGAGTCCGTTCTCGGGCAACCCGGTGTACCGCGAGCTCGCGACGTTGCCGCTGGCCGAGCTGTGCGCACGCCTGAGAGCACCTGAGCTGCGAGCTCGCTTGCTCGCGGCACAACGCGAAGCATCCGGCTTCGCGGCGGCGGTGTTGCAGAACTTCGGCAAGATGTTCGTGCTCGATGCGACGCCCGACTACGAGCCGGCCGCCGACCAGAGCATCGCGGCCCGGGCGGCAGCCCGCGGCGTGGCCCCTGCGGAAGCAGCGCTCGACGCCATGCTCGATCGCGACGGTCACGGACTTCTGTATGTGCCGTTCTTGAACTACGCCGAGGGCTCGCTCGAGCCTTCGCTCGAGATGATGCAGCACCCAAACGCGGTGCTCGGCCTCGGCGACGGCGGCGCGCACGTGGGCATGATCTGCGACGGCAGCTTTCCCACCTTCATGCTCACGCACTGGACACGCGACCGCAGCCGCGGCGAAAAGTTGACGTTGCCCTGGGTGATCAAGGCGCAGACCGCGGACACGGCTGCCGCGGTGGGCTTGCGCGATCGGGGCGTGCTCGCGCCGGGCTACCGCGCGGACATCAACCTCATCGACTACGAGAAGCTCACCCTGCCGTGTCCCGAGCTGGTGAGCGACCTTCCCGCAGGCGGAAAGCGCTTGCTGCAGCGCGCCGAGGGCTACGTCGCCACGATCGTGCGCGGACAGGTCGTGTACGAGCGTGGCGAGCCAACAGGCGCGCTGCCCGGCCGCTTGGTGCGCGGGGCGCAGCCTGCACCCACCGAAGCCTGATACGGAGAGTGTGATGCAACCTCGAACACCCCGCGTCCTCGAACCGGCAGCCGAGTGGCGTCACGGCGACGTGAACGATCCGGCGCTCTACACCGAGGTGCTCGATGCCGCCGACCTGCGCGAGCTCGACGCCGCATTGAAGGTCGCCAAGCGCAAGAGCAGCGACTTCTTGCAAGTGGGCAAGACCGACTTCCCCCTCGAAGGTCTCGCAACCCGCTTGCGCAAGATCGAGCGCGAGCTGATCGACGGGCGCGGCTTCTGCGTGATTCGCGGCTTGCCGCGCGACCGCTACGACAACGACGACATGTGCCTGCTGTACTGGGGCATCGGTGCGCATCTAGGACAGCCCTGGGCGCAGAACAAGCACGGCCACGTGCTCGGCGACGTCAGCGACCAGGGCAAGCAGGTCACCGACCCCACCGTGCGCGGCAACGAGCTCGGCTCGATCGCGCTGCCGTATCACTCGGACGGCTCGGACCTCGTCGGCCTGATGTGTCTGCAGCGCTCGGCCGAGGGCGGCGTGTCGACCGTGTGCAACGCGCTCGCGATCCACAACGACCTGGTGCGACAGGCACCCGAGCTGGCCGCAGAGCTGTATGAGCCTCAGCCCTACGACTTCCGCGGCGAGCAACGCAAGGGCGGCAAACCGTATTACTTGGTGCCGGTGTTCACCGAATGGAACGACCGGTTGTTCGTGCGCTACATCCGGCCGTACATCCTCGCGTCGCAGCGGCACCCCGAGACGCCGCGCATCACGCCGCGCGCCGACGAGGCGATGCGGCGGCTCGACGAGATGACGCGCGATCCGCAATACGAAGTCTTCATGGAGTTCGAGCCCGGCGACATCCAGTTCGTGAACAACTATCACGTGCTGCACGGCCGCACCGCGTACCGCGACGACCCGAGCACGGGACGCGTGCGCCACCTCAAGCGGCTCTGGCTCGAGACCGACGTGCTGCGCGATCGCCCGCCGCACTTCGCCAACAACAGCCGAGCCGATTGGGAGCAGCGGCGCTCGATCAGCCGGCTCGACAAGCAGATGGGATGATCATGCGCCTTGCCAAACCCGAGCTCGACGTGGCCATCGTGCCGTCCGATCCAGAAACCACCTGCACGTTCTATCGCGACGTGCTGGGCTTTGAAGAAACCCCGTCGATGCCGCTCGGCAAGCGTGCCGTGCAGCGGCGCTTTCGCGTGGGCGGCTCCCTGCTCAAGTGCAACTGCCTGGGCCAGCCGCCTGCGCGACAACACGGCGGCGTGGAGCGCGCGATCGGCATGCGCTTGCTCGCGTTCGTGCTCGACGATCTCGATACGGTGCTCGCCAAGCTCGATGGCGCCGGGCACAAGCACTCGGCGCTGCCGGTGCCGGAGACCCTTCCCTACCGCGTGTCGTTCTCCAAGGACCCGGAGGGCAACGTGCTCGAGCTGGTCGGCCTGCGCAAGCCCGCTGGCGACAAGCTCAAGGCGCGCTTGCAGGTGGGGCTCACGGTCGCCGACGTCGAGCGCTCGCGGCACTTCTACGGCACGCAGCTCGGATTGCCCGAAGAGCCGGTCATGAAGGTCGGCGGCGCGGTCGGCGTGCGCTACGGGTTCACCTGGGGCGCGAGCACGGTGAAGTTCTGGAGCGTGCCCGGGGAGCTGCCGATCGAAAGCGGCGCGCCGAACGAGCGCGCGGGCATTCGGTTCTTCACCGCGATGGTCGAGGACCTGGCCGCGGCGCACGACGAGATCGTGAGCAAGGACATCAAGGTGGTCATGCCGCCGACCGAGCTGCCGGGCGTCGCGCGCATCATGTTCATCGCCGATCCTGACGGGAACTGGATCGAGCTGGCGCAACGGCTATGAGCGAGTCACCGCCACACGTCCCGGCCGAGTCCGAAGGCCGCGCGCCTGCCCGCGCGCGTTTGCAGGGGCGCCGCGTGCTCGTCGTGGGCGCGGGGCAGGAAGACTACGGCGTGGCGCAGGCCCCGATCGGCAACGGCCGCGCGATCAGTCGTTTGTTCGGCCGCGAGGGCGCTGCCTTGGCGCTCGCAGACCGCAACCTCGACAGCGCCGAGCACACCGCCGGTCTCGTGCGAGAAGAAGGCGGTCGCGCGGTCGCGATCCGAGCCGACGTGCGCGAGCCCGGCGAGATCGAACGGATGGTCGCAGCAGCGGCCGAAGCGCTCGGTGGGCTCGACGGGCTCGTTTACAACGTTGGCGTGGGCCGCGAGATGTGGCTCGCGAACACGACACCGGAAGGCTGGGATCTCACGTTCTCGGTCAACCTGCGCGGCGCCGCGCTGACGCTCAAGGCTGCGTTGCCCGTGCTCGCACCGGGCGCGTCGGTCGTGCTGATCTCCTCGACCGCGTCGCTCAAACCAGGCAGCCGTATCCCGGCCTACGATTCATCCAAGGCCGCGCTCGCAGGGCTGATGCGTCACGCCGCGTTCGAAGGTGCGCGCAACCGCATCCGCGTCAACATCGTGGCGCCCGGCCTGATGGACACCGCGCTCGGCCGCGCCGCTTCGGCCGGACGACCTTCACGCGCGGACACGCCGGTGCCGCTCGGCCGCCAGGGCACAGGCTGGGAGTCGGCCTTCGCCAGCCTGTTCCTGATCAGCGACGAGTCCGCGTACGTGACCGGCCAAGTGCTGGTCGTCGACGGCGGCCTGAGCGCGCTGCGTTGAGCCTCATTACACGTTCTGCATCGGGGCGCGGGGCCGCAGGTAGAAGAACCAGGTCGTGGCCGCCATGACCAAGAATACGACCACGTACACTTTCAGCGCTGGCAAGATCGTTCCGTAGTGCGACTTGGACCAAGCGTAGACCAGCGGGATCACGAATCCGCCGAACGCGCCGACCGCCGAGATGATGCCGACGGCGCCCGCCGCGCGCCGCTTGTACTCGAGCGCGTGCTCAGCACCTTGGCCCTGTGCGAGCGTCAAGCGTTTGAAGATCGACGGGATCATTCGATACGTGGATCCATTGCCCACACCTGTCGCCATGAAAAGCAACATGAAGCTGGTGAAGAATAGCGGCAGATTCTTCTCCTTCACGACGAGCACGGCACCGATGCCGGCGATGGCCATCACCAGGAAGCTGAGCAACGTGACGATCGAACCGCCGTACTTGTCTGCGAGCTTGCCGCCATAAGGTCGCGCGACCGAGCCGACCAGCGCGCCCAGGAAGCCCCAGCTCAGCGCGATGTCGCCGCGATCGAAGACCACCTTGAGCAGCGACGGAAACGCCGCCGAGTAGCCGATGAACGAGCCGAAGGTGCCGATGTAGAGGAACGCCATCAGCCAGGTGTGCCCGTGTCGGAGCGAGCGCGCGGTCGGCCCCGGGTCCGCCTTGGCCTCGCGCAAGTTGTCCATGAAGAGGTACGCGCAGGCTGCCGCGATCAGCGCAAGCGGCACGTACAGCCAACCCGCGTTCGCGAGCGCCGCGCCTCCGCCGGCAACGATGGCGAGCGGAACGAGCCTCTGTGCGACCGCGACGCCGATGTTGCCGCCAGCCGCGTTGAGACCGAGCGCCCAACCCTTCTCGCGATCGGGGTAGAAGAACGAGATGTTGGACATCGACGATGCGAAATTGCCGCCCCCGAAGCCTGCGGTCGCGGCGATGGTCGCGAGCAACCAGAACGGCGTGTCGGGGCGCTGCACGACCCACGCCAAGCCGATGCACGGCACGAGCAGCATCAATGCCGAGACGATGGTCCAGTTGCGGCCGCCGAACATCGGTACGGCGAATGTGTACGGGATGCGCAGGAGCGAGCCGACGCCGGACGCGACGGCGAGCAAAATCATCCCCTGAGACGGCGACAAGCTCCAACCGGACTCGACGGGCAGGAACGTGCCGTTCGGGCCCGGCGTGCCGTACATTCGCACGACTGCGATGCTCCACAGCAGCCACACCGAGAACCCGATGTGCTCCGCCAAGATCGAGAAAATGAGGTTGCGACGGGCGATGGTCTTGCCCTTGGCCTGCCAGAACTGCTCGTTCTCCGGTTCCCAGTGCTCGATCCAGCGCCCTGGGCCCACGGTGCCGAGCTCGGTCGAAACGCTTTCTTCGTTCTCTGGAATCGCAATTGCGGCTGGAAGAGTCATGAATTCCTCCGTGAATTGATAAGTAGCCTAGTGAAGGCGTGTTTCGTGATGTGTAACGGCGTGTAAACTGCGTGCGAAAAACGTCGGTCGAGGGCGGCCTCAGAAGGACACCGGGATGTCGAGCTGCACGATGTTGTAGTTGGCCTTGGCCATCGGGTCGTCGAGACCGCGGGCATAGGCGATGCCCGGGCGGATCCAAACCGTGTCGCTCAGCTTGAAGTGAGCGCGCACACCGATCGCCATCGAGAGGGTGTCGCGAGCCTTGCTGTTGGCCTTGACCAAAGCAGGTGTCGAAAGCCAGCGCTGATAACGCAGCTCGGCACCGGCGGAAAACTCGGGGATGAAGAAGTAGCCGAGGTGCAGGCCCGAGGTGAGGTTGGTCCGCGAGGAATCGGCTCCGGGTGGCGTGCCTTTGCCGCGGACGCGTCCGAGCTGGAACAGCGTGGCTTCGAGCTGGACGGTGACGCCGTGGTTGACGTACGCCAAGTCGACGCCAGGAAAGATCGCGAGGTAGTCGACCGCGAACATCGCGTTGTCCATGGCCGAGCGCGCGGAGACGCCAGCGCTGTTCGCAAGCGCGACGTTTGCGTCGGGCTTCGCGCCTCCGCCCATCCCGATCGGCAGGGTCACGCCGAGGAACGCGGCCAGCCTGAAATCCGGCGAAAGCTTGAAGAGATACGTGCCGCCGAGCACAGGGTTGATGAAGGAGAACGCGCTCTCGGCGGGCTTGGGCGCGGTCATCGGGCCGACGGTTGCTCCGGTCGGTGGGCTGTTGCTGACGACGCCGAGCCGTATCAGGGGCGCGAATTCGGGCGTCAGCTTGTACGAGCCGAGCAGCATGCTCGCGAGGGTGAAACCGCCGTTGCTCGCAGGCTTGTAGAACGCAAAGGTGGTGTCCGAGCGCACCACGCTGGCAATCGCCGCGGGGCGAAGTTGCCACGGCAACGAATAGGGCGGAGCGGCAGGTTTCGGCGGCGTGTCCGCAGCCGCGGGCGCTGCGGTCTCAGGCATGGCGGCGGCGACAGGCGTTGCAGCAGGGGCTGCCGGAGCGGGTGCGGGCTCGGACGGTACCGGCGGCTCCGAGGGGGGCATGGCTGGCTCGTCCGTGGCCGCGGTGCTGTCGCCAGGCTCCGCGCTGACCTGCGCGCTCACCGGCTTGGAAAGGAGCCCGCAACATAGAGCGAGCACGAGGACCGCATGACGCAGCGTCGCTCGGCTTCGTTGCGAGCCCAGATCTCGAATCGCCAGCCTGCAACCGGACGAGAAAGCAATCCTGATCACGTGGAACGTCGTCACGTAAGCCTCCGTCGCTGTGAAAGACCACGAGAGCCGCAAGCACACGCCTGCGGCGTCATTTGTGGTCTTTACAAGGCGACTTTTTCGCGCTGGTTTCTGCCACGTGAGAAGCGCGTTGCTTCAACACGATTCAGCGCGCGGTGCACGAGGCCTTCCGGAGCTCAAGCGGTGCTGTCGCGAAACAACAGCTTCGTCAGCGGTTGAGGCTGGGCGATCAGATCGGAGAGCGTGTAGCCGTCGATCACGCGGTAGAACTCGCCTTGCGCCTCGGCCAGCACCTTGCGCAGGCGGCAGGCCGGCACGATCGGACAGTCAGCGTCGCGATCTTCGAGGCACTCGAGCACGCCACCGCTCGGCTCGGTCTGCCGCAGCAGCTTGCCCAAGCGGATGTCGCTCGGCCGCTTGAGCAGTTGCACACCGCCGTTGCGCCCGCGCACGGCCTCGATGTAGCCGAGACCGACCAGCTCGTTCATCACCTTCAGCATGTAGTGCCGCGACACACCGAAGGCATCGGAGACCTCGACGATCGGCACGACTTGGCCCGGCTTGAGCCCGAGGTACATGAGCAGCCTGAGCGAGTAGTCCGAGAACAGTGTTAGTTGCATGCCGCTCTCCCAGACTCGTTCTGCGGCGGCACGGAGTCACGCACTGGGGTCCGCGTCCGCTGTGCGAGCGGGCGAAACGCCCAATGCCAGATACACTCGCCCATGAATCACCCTGACCGCGTGCTGCCGCGTGCGTCCGGTGCCGCCCTCCAGCACCCGGCCCGAGCTTAGGCAAACAACGGTGTCGTGCAAAGGGCAGGTCACGCGGCGGCCGTGAACCAGACCCTGGGACAGAGGCCCACCCTGATGCGGGCAGCGATCGTCCAAAGCGAACACTTCATCGTCGCGGGTGCGGAACACCGCGATATCGCCGAAGCTGGTCTCGACCACGCGGGCGCCTCGTTGCGGGATTTGGGACAGTGCGCCCACACACACCCAGACCGAATCGACCGCCTCGCGCTCGCTCAAGACGCGGCTCTCCGCAGTCGGGAGAGCGGCACCAGCCCGGTGGGTGGGTCCGCCTCGCTGACCTCTTGCCAGGGATCGGCCTGCGCATCGCGCTGCGCGCGGTAGAACGCTCCGAGCAGCGCGCTTCGGCCATGCGGGTCCTTGACGATACGTTCCTGCACGTACTGAAGCCCGACGCGCTCGACGAAACCCGCGGTTCGCTCGCCGTAGAAGCCTTCCTCGCGATAGAGCTGCAAGAACGCACCGACGTGCTCGAGCAGCTCGCGCTCGGTCTTGACGCGGACGACGCGGCGGCCGGGCCGCACCTGCATGCCTGCGCCGCCGCCGACGTAGAGATCCCAGCCCTCCTCGACGGCGACCAGGCCGATGTCCTTGATCGTGGCCTCCGCACAGTTGCGCGCGCAGGCCGAGACCGCCAGCTTGACCTTGTGCGGCGTGTAAGCGCCCCACGTCATTTGCTCGAGCTCGATTCCGACCGCCACCGCGTCCGTCAGGCCATAGCGACAAAACCGCTCTCCGACGCAGGTCTTCACGCTGCGCACGCCCCGTGCGTAGGCATGGCCCGAGACCAATCCCGCGGCTCCGAGCTCACGCCACACGTCTGGAAGGTCGTGAGCGGGAATGCCGACGAGATCGATGCGTTGTGCACCCGTCAGCTTGAGCAGCGGAACCGAGAATCGCTCGGCGATGTCCGCGATCGCACGCAACTGCTCGGGTGTGACGACGCCCCCGAACAGCCGCGGCACGACCGAGTAAGTTCCGTCGCGCTGCATGTTGGCGTGGTTGCGCTCGTTGGCGACGCGCGACTGGGGATCGTCCACGTAGCGCGGATCCGCGCAGCCGAGATAGTAGTTGATGGCCGGACGGCAACGCGCGCAGCCGTCCTCGTTGCGCCAACCGAGCGCGCGCATGGCATGGTCCACGGACGCGTAGCGGCCGTGCGCGATCGCCTGACGCAACGCGGCGTGATCGAGCTCGGTGCACGCACAGACCGCGCTCGGACGACTGTCGTCGCAGTCGCCGCGCCCGCCGAGCAGGCGAGCGAGCTCGCGTCGACACGAGCCGCACGATGCGCCCGCAGCGGTATCGGACGACACCTGCTGCACGGTTCTTCGCCCGCGCGCGATCGAGCGGAGCACATCACCGCGCGTGACCCCGTTGCACCGGCACACCAATGCGCGGTCACCCGCCCGTGGTCGGTCGGAGTCAGCGCTCATGACAACCCAGCCTGCCGCGCTCAGATTTCGCCGCGGTGTCCAGGCGGAAAAAAGGCCGTGACCCACGCGTGCAGGGATGCCCAAATCCGTCATATGATTCTGAAATTGTTCGCGTTTCCGTCTTCGCAGGCAGGTCTGGGTTATGCTTGCAGGCAGCATGCTCGAGGGTTCACGGGTCGATGCCGCGCCTGCGACCTGGTGGCGCAAGCGATTCCACGCCTGGCTCGGGCCCGCGCTCGAGCCCACGCTGCGCGAAGCGTTTGCGGCCGAGCTGGCGGAGACCAACCGCCGCCGCCTCGCCGTGCTGCTGCCGCTCGTGCTGGCGGGTCACGCGGCGCACATCGCGGTCTTCTACACGACGGGTGAGCGACGCGCGCTGCTCGATCCGCAGATCGTGCGCTGGCGCGACGGGATCGCGGCAGCCCATTTTGCAACCCTGCTGCCGCTGCTGTTGTTCGCCGTCGTGATCTACGCGCGGCGCGGCGCGGCCGCGCGTTGGGTGGGACCGACGGCAGCCACCCTCTATCTCGTGCACGGCGCAACCGTGGCGGGAATCGATCAGCTCGTCGTGACCGCGATCACGCCGTTCATGGGCTATTGCCTGGGGATGGCCGTGGTGCTCGTGTTGACGCCGCGCGCGACGCTTCTCGCGTACGGCACGGGGCTCACGGCGTTCTTGCTCGCGATCCTCGGCATGCAGCCATCCGCCAGCGCGCGGCTCGCGATCATTCCGAACGGGATCTCGACGGCCGTGGTGAGCGCGACCCTGGCTTGCTTGTTGTACGTGGCGCGCCGTCGCGATTTCGTTCAACGCGTGACGATCGAGCGGCAGCGCGAGGCGCTGTCGGACCTCAACAGCGGGCTCGAGCGCCGTGTGGCCGAACAGGTGTCCGAGATCGTCACGCACGCCGAGGAGGCGGACCGGCTCAACGCCCAGCTTCAGGCCCAGGTGCGCGAGCGCTCTAACGAGCTCGCGCTGGCCCTCTCCAAGCTGGCCAAGGAGCACCGGCACGACGGCCGCCTGAGGCGAGGCGCGCTGCTCGGGGAGCGCTTCGAGATCGAGCACGTGATCGGCGAGGGCGGCATGGGCGTCGTGTACTCGGGCCTCGATCGCTCGACCGGAGAGCGGGTCGCGATCAAGGTCGTGCAAGCCGCCTCGTCTCAGCTCGATGCGGTTCAGCGCTTTCTGCGCGAGGCTCGCGCCGCGGCCACGGTCACCCACCCAGGCATCGTGCGTATGCTGCACGTCGACGTCTCGGACGACGGCACGCTGTTCCAAGCCCA
>JBIOJD010000023.1:0-19247 GCA_044450485.1 Polyangiales bacterium
GGCGCGATCACGAGCGACTGATCGCTCGGCGCAGCATCCGGGTTGCGACGCACGCTGATCAGCAAGTCGTCGGCGTGCTGTCCATACGAAAGCGTGGTCGCTTGCTTCGTGAGCTCGATGGCCGCGCCCTTGGTCTCGACAGCGGCTACGCTGCGGCGCATGTCGCCGCTCGGACCGACCTCGGAAGTCACCGACGCGATCAAACGCTGCTCGCGCACGACGCTACGCAAGTAGTCAGCGAGCTCTTGGCTGTTGCCCGCGTGGTTCGCGATGCTCAGCACCTGGATGTGGTGCATCGCCAGGACCATCGCGCTCGATGCACAATGCTGGCCCAGCGCAGTGCACATGCGGCAGATCTCGAGTGTGTCGCTGCCGGCACCGCCGAGCGCCTTCGGCACCGCCGCGCCGAGCGCGCCCAACTTGCGCAGCGCGCTGATCGTCTCCTCGGGAAAACGGGCACGGGCATCGACGTCCGCCGCAGCGGGGCGCGCGACCTCTGCGCCGATCCGCTCGATGGAAGAAACCAGCTCACTCGCGTTCGAACCACGGTCGTCGGCCTTGGACATGCTCGCTCCGGGCTACGGGGTGGAAAGAGTCCTCGGGGGCCCGATCGTACACCGCGCATCCAGCGAATTCGCCAACGAATTCAGGCGCCACGCTCAGCCTGGCGCGACTGCTGCGCAAAATGGAACGTCGGGCTTGGCTTCCTTTAATGGCAGCGATCGCGCGGCGCAAGAACAAAGGCCTGTCCCCCACCGGATCGCAGGCCGAAATTCGTACCCGCGGCACCGGATTGGTCTCCTTTTGGGGGCATACGCCGGTCCAGCACTGGGGCATGTTTCGGGCCATGTACGAACGTTGCACCCGCCTCACCGCTGCCACCGTCTTGCTCGCATGGATCGCGCTCGGCTGTCACCGCGATGGGGACAAAGCCGCGGCAGGCGCGAGCGCCGCGGACGAAGTGGGCCGGCCTCTGGCCGACATGGAGCTGCCGGTCTCGCTGCGCAACAGCGACGTCGCGCCGACCAACGAGCGCAAGATCGAAGCCACCACCGAGCAATTGCGGATCGACGGGACGCCCGTGATCGCGCTCGACAAAGGCAAGGTGGCCGACGCGGACAAGAGCGACGGCACGATCCCGAAGCTCTCAGCGCAGCTCGCGTCGCCGATGAAGTCCACGATCGCGCTGCGGCTGGCCGCGAACGTGCCGTACGAGACGATGGCGCTGGTGCTGAACACGGCCAAGAAGGCCGGCATCAACAACGCGGCGTTTCAGGTCCGCGCCACGGGCATCACCTCGAAGCCCGGCTGGCTCGTGGCCGACGGCTTCGTGATGAGCTCCAAAGCCGATGACCTGCCGCCGATCCAAGGCGTGAAGCAGCGGACTTGGGACGACTTCACGGCCAAGTGGCAAGAGGTGCACGACGCCTGCCGCACCGCCGTGACCGGCAACTGCGCGTACGTGGACGCGACGTTTGCCAAGGGTGGCACGCTCAAGATCGAGCTGATGGCCTCGGGCCGCGGCATCAACATCGACTTCTACCGCCGCGGTCTGACCCCCGCGCAAGAGCAGGCGGAAGAAAAAGCGTGGGCGGCGCAGCTCGCAGCCAAGAAGGAGGACTTCCTGCAAGGCCGCATCAGCCGCGACGACATGGTCGACATCCTGGTCAAGGGCGATCCGTCGACGCAGGCGTTGTTCCAGTTTCGTTACGAAGAAGCGCTCAAGGGGCCGTCGGCGCTCTCGCGGACGATGGCACCGATGTGCCACACCGAACGCTGCGGCGTCGTGATGACCGCGGATTCGATCTCGCCCGTGGTGCGCATCGTCAACATCATCGGTGGAGCGTTCCCGGATGGCTCGATGATGCCGAGCCTCGCGTTCGAAATGCCGTGGACCAAGAAGCCCAAGCCGCTCGTGACCCCGACCTGGGCGCCCGACGTGACCAGCGCACTGTAGGCCGCAGGAGCACGGTCATAGCGCCGGATAGGCGTTGCGCATCAGCTCTTGGAACTGCGCCGAGAACCACGCGCCGGCGAGCGGAGCGTTGGGCAGGGCGCCGGTCGCGTTGTTGCCGTTGCGCGCGTTGCCGCCGTAGGTGGGATCGCACATCTGGTCGAAGCCCTTGCCGTCGTTGTTCTGGATCGCGGTGCTCGAGCCGTCGGACTCGCCCGGCGGCTTGATCCATACGTAGGCGTCGATGCCGCCAGCGGGGGCAGCGCGTGGCCGCTCACCAATGCCTGCGCCGCTTTGATTGCACCAGTTGCCGGCGTGGATCCGGCGATCGATGCGCGAGGCGTCGACGAACGCGTCCACGCTGGTGGCGGTGCTGGCCGCAGTCGGCCGCGCCGAGCCGCCCCAACCGTTGCGCGAGGTGTCGATCAGCATGCCGATCGAGGCGTCGAAGCCCCCGGCGACCAGCTTGTCGCGCAGCGCCAGCGCAAAGGACTGTTCGTCGACGTACGGGTTGAAGTCGACCCACTTCGATTGCTTGACGGACGTGCCCGAGACCGTGGTGTTGCTGTTGAAGTACGGCTCTACCAGCGCCGAGTAGTTGGCCGTGTTGGTGATGAAGCCCTGGACGTGCTCCACGCCGGCCTTCTGCGCGGTCTGGAAGAAGAGGTCGGCGGACGGCCCGAAGTTGCTATCCCAACCGAGCCAACCGTGGTGCCCGGCGTCGAGATAGTTGTAGGTGTTGGGCAGGCCGCCCAACTGAGACAGCGCATAGGCGACGCCGTCGACGTAGCCGCCGTTCTGCTTCATCTTCGCGCAGGCGTCGACGTTGGTGTTCGTGACCAGGTTGGGCAGCGAGTCGGGCTCGATGATGTCGATGATGCGCAGCGCCCGATACTTCGCGGCGCCCATGATGGCGACGATGGGGTCGATGTACTCGCTCTTGTACCGCGGCAGGTCATCGGGCCCGAGCTCGCCGTTGGACGCGAGCGCAGCGCAATCGCGCCCCGGCAAGTCGTAGATCACGAGCTGGATGTAGTCGGCGCCTTGCGACAGCGCGGCGTCCAGGTGATCGGCGAGCCCCATCGGTCCGTTCGACTGACTGTTCGGCGTGCCCGCAATCGCCGCTATGCGATCGAGCCACACCGCCGTCGGCGTATTCGCAATGCGATCACCACCCTGCTCCGCCATGGCCTTGGCCTGCCACTCCGGATTGACGTAGCCGCGCGCACCCGCATACGGCTTGTCCACGCGCGGCGCGCCGAGCGGTGATGCAGCGCTGCCCGAGCCGGCTGCGCCACCGGGACCCGTAGCTGGGCCGGAGCTGCCGCCGACCGCGCCTTGCATCCCGATACCCCCGGTTCCGGTGCCCGGTGCACCATGACCGTTCGAGCCGCCCGCCGCAGAGCCGCCGACACCAGACCCAGAGGGGCTGGCTGACCCAGCGATACCCGCGCCGTTGTTTTGCCCAGGCGCAGAGCCGCTCGTGTTGGGTGCGTTCTGGCCGCCGCGCGCTGCGTTCGAACTGCAAGCCGCAGCGTTCACAATCGAGAGAAGGATGACGGTCGACCGCACGCGCATGACCACCCTTCCGTGGAAGCCCCTCCGCCGATCGGGTCACGGTTTTGCAGCCGGGCGAGCGTCGTCTGGCAGTGCCAAGGAGCCCGGTGCGCAGCGGCGAAGTCGGTTTACCTACCCCCGAACGGGCGGGCTGGCAGCGACGTCAGGTATGCGAAGAGCGCGCGGCGTTCCGTGTCGTTCATGTTCTGCAGGAGCTGCAGCGGCATGAAGGGGTCGAGCTGCTTGCCGTCGGGCTTCACGCCGGTGGCGATGAAGCGCATGAAGTCAGTTTCTTCGTAATGCTTGATGCCGCTCGCGTCGGGCGTGATGTTCGCGGGCACGGGCAAGCTGGGCGGCGCGCCCGGTATGGGTCCGCCGCTGAAGGTCGGGCCGTGGCAACCGGTGCAGAGCCTCGCCAGGTACTGGCCGTACGCGGCGGTCGGCGCCGGCGTGAGCGAGCTCGCGTGCTTCACCGTGTGGTCGATGCGACGCGCGATGTCGAGCGGCAGCTTGTCCATGCGGTCGAGCACCTTGCCCAGCATGCCGACCGTGGAATTGGGCGCAGCGTGGTCCACGTTCGGCACGCTGCGCACGTACGAGATGACCGCCACCACGTCTTCGTCAGGCCACCAGCTCATGTCTTGCGCGGGCATGAAGCGCACACCTCGGCGGTCGGCCTTGATGCCGTCGCGGATCAAGCGCGCGAGCTGGCCATCGGTGTAGCGCGATCCGACTCCACCCTTTCCGCGGGTCAGATTCGGAGCGTGCAGCAGTCCGATCGGACCCATGTCTTTGCCCGGTTTGCCCCCGAGGTCGGGACCGTGACAACCGATGCAACCACCGATCGACTCGGCCAAGTGCTTGCCGCGGGCGACGAGTACAGAGTCGGACGACGCCGACAGCGGCGGCGCCGCGACCGCGTAGATCTTCTTCAGACTGCTATCGAAAGCCGCAGCCTCGGTCGCCGCAAACCCGAAGGCGCCGAGCAGCAGCACTGCGAGCAGCCCCACAGTGCCGAGCAACGCCTTCTTGATCACCGACGCCCCTTGAACCCCATCATCTGTTGCACCGCGCTCTCGCTCTGCTCCGCGACCTCTCGTTGCTCGGCAGCTTCGTCGGCGCAGTTCTCGCACAGTTTCTTCACGCGGCCGTCGACCTTGACGACCACGAGCTCGTCCACGTCTTCGCCACAGCTCTTGCAGACCGGCATGTCCACTCCTTGGCACGGAGGCGCACGCCACGCCCCCGACGTCGACATTCTACGCTGTGGGCAAGACGGGGCCAACCCACCCCAGGGGCGGCCCAATCGCGAGGGCAGCTCTCTCAGCTCAGAAGTAACTTCACTGCCACAGCGACGCCATACACCACCACCACCGCACGCAGCACCGTAGCGCGCATCCGCTGTGCAACCCGCGCGCCCGCGTAACCACCCGCGAGCGAGGTCACGGCCATGCACGCGGCCTCGGGCAAGCGCGCGCTGCCCATCCACACGAAGTACAGCGCCGCGATCGCGTTGATCAGCAAGCCGATCCAGACCTTGAGCGCGTTGGCGTGCTGGACCGAAATCGGCAGGAAGCTTCCGAGCACCGCCAGTGTCAAAATGCCCATGCCCGCGCCGAAGTAGCCGCCGTACACCGAGATCGTGAGCTGAAGCAGCCACAGCCACGCCGGGATGTGTCCTACTCGGTTCGCGCTCGCCTCGCCTCGCAGGCGCGCGAGCCGACCTTGCAGCGCGAGCAAGCCACAGGCGAGCAAGATCAACCACGGCACGATCTCGCGAAACAGATGTTCGGAGGTGTGCAGGAGCACGACCGCGCCGAGCAGCCCGCCGAGCAACGACGGCACGCTCAGCACGAGCGCCTCGCGTCTTCGCTCGCGGAGCTCCGTTCTATACGCGAGCACCGATGTGATCGTACCGGGCCAGATCGCGAGCGTGTTGGTGGCGTTGGCCACCACTTCGGGCATTCCTGTCAGCAGCAGCGCGGGAAAGCTCACGAGCGAGCCCCCACCCGCGATCGCGTTGATCGCGCCGGCGGCAAAGCCCGCCGCGCCGAGCACCAGCCACAGCGTCATGGCGATGCCGGGCTCAGTTGAGGTCGCGTAACGCGGGTCGCTATCACCACGGCGCAACAGAGCAAGCACCCGGCCAGGAAGAACGGCGCTCCCGGCAGGTGCAGCGGGTTCCGCGGATCGATGAAACGCGCAAACGTGAACGTGAAGATGCTCGGACCAATCATACCCGCGATGCCTGCGAGGCTGGTCTGGGCGCCTTGGAGCTGGCCCTGCTCCGACCGACCGACGCGTCGCGTCATCAATCCCTGAGCGGCCGGCCCTGACAAGCCCCAGAGCGCGTGCAACGGGACGCCGACCAACGCCATCGTGCCGGTTCTCGCCAAGCCGTAGACCGCGAAGCCAGCGGTCCCGAAGACGAGCCCCGTCAGGAGCGCGCGCCGCTCGCCAAAACGCGCCACGAACGGCCGCACGAGGCCGCCCGAGACGAGCATCATGCACACGCCGACCGCGGCCAGGAACAGACCGGTGCTCTGCTGACCCCAGCCGTAGCGATAGGCGGCGTAGAGCACGAACGTGCTGCGCAGCACGTCGTGTGACATGCGGACGAGGAAACTGACGAGCGACAGCCCGAGCAGCTCGGGGTGCGAGCGCAGGAGGCGCAGCGATCCCAGCGAGCTCGCGCGCCGCCAGCTGAAGGTCGCGCGCCGCTCCTTGGGTAACGATTCGGGCAAGACAAGAAAACCGTAGCTCGCGTTCAGCAGACTGAGCGCCGCAGCGACCCAGAACGGCAGTCGTGGGTCGATGCCGCCGAGCATGCCGCCGAGCGCCGGCCCGAGCACGAAGCCGATGCCCAGCGCACCGCCGAGCATGCCGAAACCTGCCGCGCGCGTGTCGTCCTCGGCGGTGACGTCTGCGATGTACGCGCCCGCGGTCGGGATGCTCGCCGCGGTGATGCCGGAGATCACGCGCCCGAGGAACAGCCAACCGAGCGAAGGCGCGAGCGCCATCAGCACGTAGTCGAGGCCGAGCCCGAAATTCGAGAGCAGGATCACCGGCCGTCGCCCGAAGCGGTCCGAGAGCGCACCGAGCAAGGGCGAGAACAAGAACTGCATCGCGGCCCACACCGTGCCGAACAAGCCGTAGATCTGCGCGGCGTGGGCCACGTCGCCACCGAGAAACTGCGAAACCAGCTGCGGCAGCACGGGGATCACCATGCCGAGCGCGAGCATGTCGAGCACGAGCGTGACGAGCACGAAGGCGAGCGCCGCGCGGCGTCGTGGAACGGCCGGGCTGGGCTCAGTCATGGTGCAGGCGTGTGGGCGCGCAGAAACTCGAGCACCCGACGCGGCGTGTCCGCGACCACGTCGGGATCCCTCCAGCGCTCGATCAGCGCTGCGTTCGGCGCCAGGCGCGCGATCTCGCGCGACGTCTCGGAGGGGTGATACACGTCGTTGCCCATCAGCACCAGCATCGGTACACGACACGAGCCTACGAAGTCACGCGAGACGTTGAAGACGAATTCGCCGCCGTACATGCGGTGGCGAAAAGCTTCCCAGGCTTCGGGCGCGACCTCGGGCCGCTGCGCGCGCAGCTCGTCGGCCCAGTTGTCGAACATCGCGTAGAAGACGTCGCGGTTGGTGCCGGAGAAGCCGATCGGTTGCTGCAGCACGCCGGCCTGCACACGCTCGGGCGCAGCCTGCATCAAGCCGAGGCAAAACGACCCGCCGATGCAGCCGCCGAGGACGTGGCATCGCTCGATCCCGAGATGGTCGAGCAGCGCGAGCTGGTCCGCGGCGTAGGAATGCCAACCATCGTCCGCAGAGATCTTCGCAGTGGACCGGCCCGCGTTGCGCTGGTCCATGGCGATTATCCGAAACGCGCACGCGAGCTCGGCGATCGGGTGCCATGGGGCTTTGTCCCAAATCGGGATGCTCGATCGCATCCCGCCTGGCGCGAGCAACAGCAGCGGAAAGCCCGTGCCGCGCTCCTCATAATGGAGACGTAGGTCACCTCGCTCGAGCACCGGCACGGGCCGCATGCTGGCAAAACCCCCGGCCTGGCGCAAACGCCGACGAGCCTGACGCGCCCGGAATTTCGCACCTCGGAGGCTCTGCGCGAGCCCCAATCAGGCGGGATGGCAAGCGCTGATTCTGCGCTATATTCCGGACGGTGGCCCAGACAGCGAGGGGACGAGAGGCCCCGACGCAGTCAGCCGCTGCAGCGCGGAGGAATCGAGATCATGGGCCCGAGCACGAGGTTGTCGATCGTTGGGGCCGTGATCTTGCTCGGCGCTTGCCATCTCGGCCAAACCAAGACGCAGCAGACGACGCCCGAGCAACAAGCGGGCACCGCAGAGCCGGTCGCGCTCGATCTGCCCTCGAGCCAGCCCGCCGAACGGGACGACCCGAAGGCACCGCTGCTGCACCTGAGCTTGCTCGGCGCGTCGAATCGACCGGTGGTGGTGCCCTACGTCTACGGTTACCCGCTCTACGCCGAGGGCGCAGGTGCGCAAGGCGTGCGAATGCTGCGGCAGGAGAACTGGACCGGCTACGTACGCGAAGAGAACAAGGACAACGACGGCGTGATCCACGTGATCGAGCGTTTTCCGGCGCTCGGTTGCTTCTTCGAAGGCGTGCAGCAGGACGAGACGCACTACGTGCCGCTGGCCGTGCAATGCGACCTTCCCGCGCCCAAAGAACGCGGCAACAAGCGACCCGTGATCGGTGAGCTCGCGGTTGGCGCCAAGGTGGCCGAGGTGCCCAAGGAGGCGTCGCTCGCCAAGGCGTTCCTCGGCGAATGGCACGCGACCTCCACCGACCTCCCGACCGGCACTGGTGTCGGCTACTTCGACACGCCGAATGGCTTGCTCGGCTTCGGCTTCAAGAAGAACAGGCTGACCCACGTGATCTTCTTGTTCGACGCCTCCGAGCAGCGCTGGCGCAACGACGAGCTGTGGCGCGCCCCGCTCGGCTACGAGGTCGGCAAATGACGCGTGGCGCGATCGAGCGCGCGATCTGCGCTGCGTTGCTCGTGCTCGCGGCGCTCGGCGCGAGCACCCGCTCTTCGGCGAGCGCGCAGGATGCGCCTGCGGACGCCCCGCCTACGGCAGATCCCGCGGGCGGGCCCGTGCCTGAC
This sequence comes from Polyangiales bacterium, assembly GCA_044450485.1. Classification (GTDB taxonomy): domain Bacteria; phylum Myxococcota_A; class Polyangia; order Polyangiales; family JAFGIB01; genus CAVZVA01. The sequence continues at coordinate 8,660 of JBIOJD010000023.1, forward strand.
GCGCAAGCAGCGCTCGTCAAACCACGCGTGCGCAAGGTCGGCGTCCCGCGCTTCACGGGTCGGAGCGCCGACAGCATGCGCCAGGCGGCGCTGGACGTGCTCTCCGCGCATCCGGACATCGAGGTGGTGGGTCAGAGCGACATGGACGTCGTGACCCATCACGGCCAAGGCAAGACCGACTCGGCCGCCGACCGCGTGCGTTTGGCTCTGGAGCTCGGCCTCTACGCGTGGATCGACGGCGACGGATCGCGCGGCACGCTCACGGTGACCAATGCACGCGGTGAGATGATCGCGGCCCTGGACCTCGATCCGAGTCGCCGCACGGACCTCGAGACGCAAGAGCGCCTGTGGCCTGCGCTCGGCCGCTTCCTGAGCGACGAGGGACTGCGGCGCGCGCTGGTCCTGGAATCCAAAGCCGAGGCCGACCGCATGCTGGCGGCGCTGAACGACGAGCGCGGGCGCCAGCGCGAGCTTGCCAAGCAACACGCCACCGAGCGGGCCGACCGGCTGACCACGCTGAAAGGCCATGCCCAGAAGCGGCTCAGCGCTCAGAGGTCCGAGCTCGGCCACCAGATCGAGCTCGCCGGCGAGCGTGCGCGCAAAGAGGAGCAAGCGCGACAGGTCGAGCTGGCGAAGCAAGCCGAGGCAACCCGTCGCGCGCAGCTCGCGCAGCAGGCGCAAATGCAAGCACAGCAGCAGGCGCAGCCGAGCTTTGCAGCCGCGGCTCCGCCTGCGGCGGCTTCTACCTTCGCGGGCAGCGCGAACGCGGGCCGCGGCTACGACCGGCCGGCCAACTGGCAGCAGCCTGCGTACGCGCAGCCGCAGCCCGCATACGCTCAACCTGCCTATGCTCAGCCGCAGCCCGCGCCAGCGTATGTGCAGCAGCCAGCGGCTCCGGCCCCCGATCCCGGAGGTCCGGTAGTCGATGGTGTGTCCCCCGAGACCAAGCGTTGGCTCGCCGAGCACCGCGCGAAGATGCAAGCCGGCGGGGCACCGCCGTCCGCGCCCGGGCCCTGAGCGCGGCTCAACGCGCAGCGGCAGCGAGGCTCGACGAGCGAGCTGGCGCACGCCTGCGGCGGATGAGCCGCAGCGCAACCGCCACCAGCACCGCCGATGTCCATGTCGGAGCCGAAGCGCCGCGCGCCACGTGGCAGTTGCATCCGCTGCCGCGCGGCACGAGCTTGCCAGTCCCAGCATCCGCGGTCGCGCGCCTGCCCCCGTCCTCGTTGCCGGCATCCGCGCCGGCAACACCTGCGTCGATCGCGCCGCCCGTGCTGACCAGCCCTCCGAACGACGGCCCGCCTGCGTCGAGCGCGTCGTGCGTCTGCGACACGCAGCGCACGAGCGTTGCGTCTTGGGTAGAGACCGTCGCGACATGCCCCGGCGTGCACTGACACGCAGGGTTGCCGTTGATCAGCGTGCAGGTGCCTTCCCCGCAATCGACGCTGCGGCACAGGCTCGGATCCGGGCCTGCGTCGCCTGTCCCGAGCACGTCGACCGACGTAGGCTCGCAGTAGACCTCGGGGGTGCCGCCGAAGGTCGGCGTGAGCATCGCAGCCGTGTCGGTGTCACAGTAGCAACCGCTCGTGGTCGCGTCGACGGGGAGGCACATCCCGTGTTGGCCGCAGTAAGTCATGCTACAGGGGGCCGCAGGCTCGCAAGGGTTGCTCGCCGTCCCGTCGTGGATGTTCGACACATCGACTTGCGAAGAGGCCGGCACGAACACCGGGTCGACCGTCATCTCTTCGGGTGAGATGCGCGTGTACAAGCGCGTGATATACGCGAAGCGGCCGAGCAACGCGATCAGCGCGTCGTTGGCCTGCACCGCGTCGGTGTTGGCCGGCGGCACGAAGGCGTTCTTGAACTGCGTCACGAGGTCGGCGGTGGCGTGAGCGTACTCGGTCACGAACGCATGACCGCCCGCGCGGTCGATCTCGCGCGACACGACCGCGAGGTAGTCGTTGCGCCCGTCCCGCTCGTCGAAGTGCATGAGATCGTCCGAGATGGTGATCTCGGCGTAGTTGCGCGGTCCGTAGCGCTTGTCGGCGAGCACGAACGCGACGACGCCGAGCTCGGGCTTGGCGGCCACGGCCGTCAGGCGCAGTGGGATCATCGGCTCGGTTCCGTCGTACGTCATGACCACCGGCTCGATGTCGGACACGTTCGCGTCCGGCGAGAGCTTCATCGCCAGGAACAGCATGTGGTCATTCACGTAGAAGTTGATGAACGGCAACATCGCGTCGCTGATCCGATAGCCGTTGTCTTGCAGCCATGTGACGAGCTCGCTCGCCGAGTCGCCACCGAGCGTCACCGTGTCGAAGGGCCCGACCGCCTGCTGGTTGTAGACGGTCACGCCGTGGTCCGCGACTTGCGAGCCGCCCTGCGCCAAGAGCCGAGCGCCGCAATAGGTGCGGTACGCAGGCTGGGTCGCGAGATCGAGCCCCTGGAACGCGAGACGCGGAAAGACGTCGAGCGTCGGGACGCTCGGCACGGGCACCACCCACGCGAATGCATCGCGATCACCTTGGTACTGGATTTGGACGTAAGCGGTGATGGTCCCGTCGCCGTTGACCGTGAAGATGATGTGCTCGGCGGTTTGATCGATCGGCGTGCGCGAGCAAAAGAATCCGCCGCAGGCCTGCGCCGGTCTGTACCAGCTCAGCGCGAGCAAACCGGCCACGACGTGAGCGATGATTCGGCAACGCGCGCGCGACATGATCTGCATTCAGTCTGGATGACGAAAGCGGTGGAACATGTCAAGCGCACCCGCTCGTGGCCGAATCTTGCCGACCCGAGGCAGCGATGGTACGGAGCCTGCGGTGCTCGCGAGGTGACTGAGATGGCCGCGGCCACAGAACGACCGCCGGCAACACTCGATGACCTGACGCCCGAGTGGCTCACGCTGGCGCTGCACGAAGCCGGCGCCGTGCCACGCGATCGTCGCGTGACGTCCGTGAGCACCGAGCTGATCGGAGACGGGCGCGGCTTCGTCGGCCAGGTCGCACGCGTGCGATTGCAATACGACGGCGCGGCCGGCGACGCGCCGCGAAGCTTGATCGCGAAGCTCCCCTCGGCGGAGCCCAAGGAACGCGCCCTAAACGAGGCGGCCGGCTTGTACGACCGCGAGGTGCGCTTCTATCAGCAACTCGCGCCGCGTCTGTCTCTGCGAAGCCCGCGCTGTTATTTCAGCCATCGCGATCCCGGACCGAGCGACGAGGCCATCGACCGCCTGCTGGCACGCCTCGAACGGATGCCCGGCTGGCAGCTCGCGCTGTGGTTCTGGCTCCTGTCGTGGAACGCCCGCAGGAGCAGGCGCCGCTTCGTGTTGCTGCTCGAAGACCTGTCGCCTCGCACGACGCAACACAGCCAGTTGCAGGGCGCGGGGCTCGAGCTGGGCGCGGCCGCGTTGCGCGCCCTCGCCGACGCGCACGCGCAATCGTGGAACGCAGAGGTGCCGCCCGAGCTGCGTTGGGTGCGCGCTCTGCGCGAGACGCGCAACATGACCGTGATCGCGACGCGCCGCTCGTTCGCGGCCTTTCGCCGCATTCAGACCGGGCGACTGTCAGCGCATACGTTCACGCTCGCGGAGTGGCTCGTGGAGAACGGCATGGCGTTCGCGCTGTCGCTCGATGAGCGACCCGAAACGTTCTGTCATGGCGACTTTCGCCTGGACAACTTGTTCTTCGACCAGAACGGCGCTGAGCTAGGTGTGGTCGCCGCAGACTGGCAGACGAGCTTTCGCGGACTGCCCGCCTACGACGTCGCCTACTTCATCTCCGGCAGCCTGGTCGACGCCACGAGCGAACAGGACGTGGAGCACCTGCTGCGCGTGTATCACGAGGCGCTCTGCAAACGCGGCGTGCAAGGTTACGACTTCGACGCGCTCGTCGCCGATTATGCCCGCGGGCTCATGCTGATGGTGCAGTGGGTGATCAACCTGAGCGAGGCCGCCGCGCGCCGCGACGATCGTGATCTCGACGCCTTGGTGCAGGTCTGGTGCGGCAGGCTCGACGAGCGGTTGCGCGTGGTGCAGCCGAGCTCCTTGCTGGGCTGAAGCGTTCCCAATCGCCCACAAGCGTGCACAGACCTGCACGGTGGGAGCGAAACGTACAGTGTTTTCCGGGGTCATCTTCGATGCGCAAACGACTGCAACGCTGAATCCGACGACCTCGCGTATTGAACGCGCATCAGGTCTATACGAGACTGACCATGGGTCAGTTTGAGGCTTGGCTTGTCGCCGATATAGAGCGGGCGCTTGCCAGGAGGTCGCACATGGGTCGTCGTCTCCGAATCCGACTAGGCGCAACTGCGCCGTGGCGGCAAACGGCATGCATTGCCGTTGTGCTAACGGGCGCAGGCTGCGCCTTCGACTCCAAACCGCTGGCGCCATCGGGTAAAGTCAGCGCGCCCGGATCGTCGAGCAACGCGGCCGGGAGCAAGTCGTCGGTGAGCGCGAGCGGTGGGGCAGGCTCGACCGGAGCCAACGGCACCCAGGCATCTTCCGGCACCGTCGTCGGCAACCTGCCCTGCGCCGTCGCCAACGTGGTGAAGCCCCGTTGCGGCGCCTGTCACGGCGCCACACCGATCGCCGGTGCGCCGATGCCGCTGGTAACGGTCTCCGACTTCCAGGCCGACTATGTGGTCAAGACCACGCAGCCCGTCCTCGGCCAGACCATCAAGGTCTACGATCTCGCGCTCATGCGCATCAACGCCGAGATGGGAACACCGAGAATGCCGGAGGGCGGCCAGCTCGCTGCGCCCGAGCTCGCGACGATGAACGACTGGTTGATGAACGGCGCGCTGGCCGGTGATGTGTGCACGACCACGGCTCCACCGGGCGGCTCCGTCACGAAGCCGAGCGGTGGCATGCCGACAACGGGTAACCCGGGTATGCCCGGCTCGCCAGGCACACCGGGCACGCCGGACATGTCGGGCGGAGGCATGGGCACGGGTGATCCGACGACGGGGATGAGCGCGACCGATCAGCCGATCATCACGCCGGACACCCCCGACGAGTGCGCGAACGATCCGACCCAGTTCGACCCACTGGTCGCGCTTCCCGGCGAGACTTGCTACGAGTTTCTGACCCACGGTGTGTCGTCGGCGACCGACACGACCAAGTTCACCGTCCAAACAGGTCAGAGCTACAACCAGTTCTACTACGCGATTCCATGGCCCAAGGGGACGCTCGCCACGCGCTTCGGAGCGAAGTTCGACAATCTGCAGGTGTTGCATCACTGGCTCGGCTTCGGGAGTCAGGCGTCAGTCGCGGACGGCACGGTCGAGACCAACGTTCTCGGCACGACGCTCGGCGAAAGCGCGGAGCTCATCGGCGGCTGGGCCGTGGGAGGGTGCAACGTCGTGTTTCCTCCGGACATGGGCCTGAAGCTGCCCGACACCGGAAAGATCATGATTCAGTGGCACCACTTCAACAGCACGGGTAAGGCGGCACAGGACGGCACCGCGGTTCAGTGGTGCACCGTTCCCGAGAACGCCCGCGCCAACATCGGTGGCCTCACGTTCCTGGGCACCGAGTACTTCAACGGCATCTGGGGCATGCCGGCCGGCCAAGTGAGCAACTTCAGTGGAACGTGCTCGAACGACTCGGGCAAGCCGATCACGATCGTGGGCTTCTACCCGCACATGCATCTGCTCGGCGTAAACATGAAGTCCGAGGTCATGAAGGCCAAGGGCGGCAGCGAGACGGTCTTCGACCACCCCTTCGTGTTCGACCATCAGGTCAACTACATGCTACGGCCGGGGTACGTGCTGCAGCCCGGTGACAAGATCACCTCGACCTGCACGTTCGACAACACCACGACCGCGAACGTCGCGTTCGGTCAGTCGACGATGCAGGAGATGTGCTACCAGTTCACGTTCGCGTATCCGTACGGCGCGCTCAACAACGGCGTCGTCAGCCTGATCGGCGCGACGAATACCTGTTGGTGAGGGAAGAGGTCGCTCGGGGCGCGCGGCGATCGAGCGCCTCGGCGAGGTACCGGCCGGTGTGGGAGGTGCGGTTCTTCGCGACCTCCTCGGGCGTGCCTTGGGCGACGATTCGGCCGCCGGCGTCGCCGCCCTCGGGACCGAGGTCGAGCACGAAGTCCGCGCACTTGATCACGTCTAGATTGTGCTCGATGACGACCACGCTGTTGCCCGCATCGACCAGCGCTTGCAGCACCGCGAGCAACTTCCGGATGTCCTCGAAATGCAGCCCCGTGGTCGGCTCGTCGAGCACGTAGAGCGTGCGCCCGGTGTGACGTTTGCCCAGCTCGCGGCTGAGCTTGACGCGCTGTGCCTCGCCGCCGCTCAACGTGGGCGCCGGCTGACCGAGCTTGACGTAGCCGAGCCCCACCTCGGCCAGGGTGTCCAGAATGCGCGCGAGCGGCGGATGCGCCGCGAACAGCTCGCGGCAGTCGTCGATGCTCGTCTCGAGCACGTCGGCGATGCTCTTGCCGCGGTACTTCACTTCGAGCGTCTGGCTGTTGTAGCGCCGGCTGCGGCACACCTCGCAGGGCACGTACACGTCGGACAAGAAGTGCATCTCGACTTTGACCACCCCGTCGCCTTCGCACGCCTCGCAGCGCCCGCCTTTCACGTTGAAGGAGAAACGCCCGCTCTTGTAGCCGCGCGTCCGCGCCTCGGGGAGCTGCGCGAACACCTCGCGCACCAGATCGAAGGCCTTGGTGTAGGTCGCGGGGTTGCTGCGCGGGGTGCGACCGATCGGCTTCTGGTCGATCGCAATCACGCGGTCGAGCTGCTCGAGCCCGCGAATCTCGCGATGCTTGCCTACGCTGTCACTGCTGTCGTGGAGCTTGCGCAGCAGCGCAGGCAGCAAGATGCCGTTGACCAGCGAGCTCTTGCCAGCCCCGCTCACGCCCGTGACGGCCGTCAGCACGCCGAGCGGTATTTCAGCGTCGATGTTCTTCAGGTTGTGCTCAGCCGCACCGATGATCTCGAGCGTGCCGCGCGGCGCGCGACGCGACTCGGGCCGCTCGATTCGCGACCGCCCCGACAGGTATTGCCCGGTCGAGCTGTCGCGGTCGCGCTCGAGCTCGTCGGGCGCACCGCTGAAGATCACCTTGCCGCCGAGGTGGCCCGCGCCCGGACCGAAGTCCACGACGTGATCTGCGGCGCGGATGGTCGCTTCGTCGTGCTCGACCACCAGCACGGTGTTGCCGAGATCGCGCAACCGGCGCAGCGTTTCTATGAGACGCGCATTGTCGCGCTGGTGCAGCCCGATGCTGGGCTCGTCGAGCACGTACATCACGCCGCTGAGCTCGCTGCCGAGCTGACTCGCGAGCCTGATGCGCTGGGCCTCGCCGCCGCTGAGCGAGGGGCCCGCGCGGTCGAGCGTCAGGTACTCGAGCCCGACGTTGAGCAGAAATCCGAGCCGGCTCTTGATCTCGACCAGGATGCTCTCGGCCACCGCCGCGGCGTTTCCGCGCAGCGCCAGCCGCGACAGCGCGTCGTGGGCCTCGCGAACGGTGAGCGCACAGAGCTGGTGCACGCCGCGACCGTCGATCAGCACCGCTCGGCTCTCGGCCCGCAAACGAAAGCCGTCGCACGCGTCGCACCTGCGCTCGCTGAAGAACTGCGTGTAGTGCTCGCGCATCGCCTGCGAGCTGGTCTGCTGATAACGCCGCATGAGCTGGCGCGCGATTCCCTCGAAGCGCATGCCCCACGAGCCGTGCGTCTCGCTGCCCGGCTTGCCCCACTCGACGCGGATCCGGCGGTCGCCGAGCCCGAACATGATCTGGTCCTGCTTCTTCTTGCCGAGCTTGCTCCAGGGTGTGTCGAGGTCCACGTCGCAAGCCTTGGACAGCGCGTCGATGATGCGAAAGGTCCAGCCCTCGCCGCGCGCCATGGCACCGGACCAAGGCGCGATCGCGCCTTGCCTGAGCGACAAGCCGTGATCGGGCACGACCAGCGCGGGATCGACGTCGGTGCGGGTGCCTAGCCCGTGACAGTCGGGGCACATGCCGAGCGGCCCGTTGAACGAGAAACTCGCCGGGCTGAGCTCGGGAAAAGCTTGACCGCAGCAGCTCCGCGCCTCGCTGAAGCTGCGCTCAGCCCCGCCTTCGGCGTCCGCTATTCGCAGCTCGCCGTGGCCCTCTTGCAACGCGAGCTCCACGGCCTCGGTCAGGCGCTGCGCGCTCGCTTCTGCGACGGTCACGCGATCGATCACGAGATCGATGTCGTGCTTCTTCTTCTTGTCGAGCGTCGGTGGCTCTTCGAGCCTGAGCTGAGCGCCATCCACGCGCGCGCGGACGAAGCCGCGACGCCGGAGGTCTTCGAACAGCTCGCGAAACTCGCCCTTGCGCTGCGCGACGAGCGGCGCGAGCAAGAGCAGCTTGCGACCCGGGGCCTCGCGCAACAGCGTGTCGACGATCTCTTGCGGCGAGCTCGCCGCGACCTCTTTACCGCACACGTGACAATGCTGGCGCCCCACCCGCGCATAGAGCACGCGCAGATAGTCGTAGATCTCGGTGATGGTGCCGACCGTCGAGCGCGGGTTGCTCGATGCGCTCTTCTGCTCGATCGCGATCGTGGGCGACAGCCCGCGCAGGCGCTCGACCGGCGGACGATCGAGCTGGCCGAGGAACTGCCGCGCGTACGAGCTCAGGCTCTCGATGTAGCGTCGCTGCCCCTCGGCGTAGAGCGTGTCGAACGCCAAGCTGCTCTTGCCTGAACCGCTCACGCCCGTGAACACGATGTACTTGCGCTTCGGCAGGCGCAGGTAGTCGACTTGCAAGTTGTGCGTGCGCGCGCCGTAGATCTCGAGGTACTCGGGCTCGCGCGAGGAGCCGTTGCCTGCTTTGGGGCGTGGCGCTGTGCGCATGGCGTCAGAGGGCGGATGGCTTCCATAGCACGCCAAAAGCCGCCCCCCAACCTGGAGGGGCCACCGCAGACGCTTCGGTTTTCGCGGCCCCTATCGGGAACGCGCCGACCCGGCATGCGTTGACACTGATCAATTTGCATCTTGCGAGCCCGCGATCGCGGGTTGTGGCGCCCTAGCCTGCACGTACATTCGTTGTGGGCAGGGCTGAGTGCAGTGGAGGCAGCGATGCGCAACTCGCGGGAGCTCTTTGCGGCTGTTCTGGCTTCAGCGCTCGTGAACGCGAGCGCGTGCAACCCGAGCGACACGAGATCGAGCGGCCGAGGCGCCATCCAGCCGAGCGCAGTCTCGCCGCCGAACGCCTCGACGATCGGCGGTGCCGGCGCCAATGCCCCGAGCACCCAGCTCGCCACGGCGGAGCCGGGTACCACCGGTTCGCCGAGCACGGCTCCGGGCGCTCTGACCCCGGGCGGCGTGCCGTGCGAGGTCGCCCCGGTCATCAGCAACAACTGCACGCTCTGCCATGCGAGCACGCCTGCCTTCGGCGCGCCGATGCCGCTCATGACCTACGCCGACTTCCACGCGGCGGCCAAGAGCGACCCGAGCAAGAAGGTTTACGAGCTGATCCCGGCTCGCGTGGGCGCGACCGACATCACCAAGCGCATGCCCCCCGCGTCGCAACCTGCGCTTGGCGGCGCCGACTTGCAGGCGCTCACCCAATGGACGAGCACGGGCGCGATGCCGAGCGCCACGGCGTGCGCCATCAGCGCGAACAGTGGAGCAGGCCCCGCAGCGAGCCCGGCCACGCCGCCACCGCTCGGCACGCACAGCGGCGGCGCGAGCGACCAACCGATCAGCTACGACGATCCGCTGATGAAGTGTTACCAGTTCTTGTCGCACGCGACCTCGGACAAGACCCAACCGTTCTCGGTGAGCACCGAGCCCGACCTGTACACCAACTTCGATTTCGCGGCGCCGTGGACCGGTACCGTGTACGCGCGCTCGCTCAAGAAGGTCATCGGCAACATGCAGGTCATCCATCACTGGATCCTGTACAAGGACGACGCGCCGGTGACCGACGGCGCGATCTCGACCTCGTCGGGCGCTCACCCGAACGGGCAATTCGTGCAAGGCTGGGCGCCGGGCGGCTCCGACATCTACTTCGATCCCGACGTGGCCGTCGAGCTGCCTTCGACGGTGGGCTACACCCTCGAGACCCATCACAACAACACCACCGGGGCCGCGGCGCCGGACGCATCGGGCGTCGAGGTCTGCGTGACGCCCACGCCACCCAAGAACATCGCTTCGATCGCGTATGTCGGCACCGACGCGATCAACGGCACCACGGCCACCGGCACCTGCATGCCGACGAGCAACGTCCCAGCTCACATCATCGGTGGCTCACCACACATGCACCTCAAGGGCACGCGCATGACCGTAATCGTCACGCGCGCGGACGGAACGCAAGAAACCCTGCACGACGCGCCGTTCGACTTCAACTATCAACACTCGTACCCGGACACCACGATCATCAACCCCGGGGACTCGATGGCGACGACCTGCTACTACAACGCGCCGGCGACCTTCGGCTCGAGCACCAAGAGCGAGATGTGTTACTACTTCGCGCTCTACTACCCGCCGCTCGCGCTCACGAACAACAACCCGCTCGGCGTCGCAGTGCACGGCCCGAACAGCTGCATGTGAGCCCAGCGCTCAGCACCCGTCTGCGCGCGAGCGGACGGCGCCCCC
>JBIOJD010000024.1:0-19203 GCA_044450485.1 Polyangiales bacterium
CTCGAGCTGCGTGGGCTCGGACAGCTCGAGCCCGCGCTCGCCGCGCTCGAAGAAGTCCGCACGCTTCATCCGGACTACGTTCCGACCTTCCTGATGGCGGCACAAGTCGCGATCGACCTCGAGCGCAACGAGCAAGCACGAACATGGCTGGAGCAAGGCATCACCGTGGCCAAGGCCGCCCGGGACGAGCACGCGCGCTCGGAGCTGCAGAGCGCCCTCGACGCGCTTCGATGACGTGCAGGGCCGTCTTCCTCCTGTGGCTCTGCGTCGGCTGTCGTGAGCCTCCGCGCAGCCTCACGCTCTCCGCCACCGATCCGCGCGTTCTCTATACCGGGTTGTTCGACCGGCGCGCGCTCGGCGCGGCGCGGTTTTCCTGGGAGGGCAGTCGCATCGACGTTGCTTTCGAGTCTCCATGGTTGCGCGTGCGGCTCGAAGACACGCCCGTGGAAGACGAGACGCGGGAGCTCGACCTGATAGACGTCACGTTGGATGACCAACCGACGCGGGTCTTTGCGCTCGCCGAGGGCGCACACGTCTATCCGCTCGCGACCGGCCTGCCCGCCGGCCCGCATCGCGTCTCGATCTCGAAGCGCACCGAGCCCGAGGTCGGCGTGATCGCGCTGCGCGGATTCGAGATCGCTCCTTCCGGCACGTTCCTCGCAAAGCCGCCCACGAGCCCGCGCGCCCTCTACTTCGTCGGCGACTCGGTGACTGCCGGCTATGGGAACTTGGGCGCGGACGGCAGTTGCCACTTCAGCGTCGACAGCGAAGACAACCTGCAGACCTACGGAGCCGTTGCGGCGAGCGACCTCGGCGCGTCCTACACGGCGCTCGCCTGGAGCGGCAAAGGTCTGACTCGAAACTACGAAGCACGGGACGAAACGCTTCTGCCCGCACTGCTCGATCTCGCGATTCCAACCGAGGTCGGCTCTGCGCGCGCCGAACCGAGACCGGCCCACGCCGTCGTGGTCAACCTCGGCACCAACGACTTCTTTCGCGGCATTCCCGACGAGCGGGCGTTCGTGCGCGCATACCTCGACCTGCTCGCGCGCCTGCGCGCCCGGAATCCGAGCGCGTGGTTCGTGCTGGTGCTCGGGCCGATGCTGGCCGACGACATTCCCCAGCCGCGCGCGCGCAGCCTCACGCGGCAGTGGCTGCTTGCGATTCGCGAGCAGCGTCGGGCCGCGGGCGACAGCAGAGTCGATCTGCTCGAGCAGTGGATCGATCCGACCGAGGGCTTCGGCTGTGACTTCCACCCCAACGTGAAGACGCACGCGCGTCTCGGCCACGAGCTTTCGCAGCTCCTGCGCGATCGGCTTGGCTGGTAGGTCCGCGATCGCTCGGCTACGATCGCCCGTGATGCGACCTTCGCACCTCGCCGGCGCCATCGTGCTCTTGTGCGCCACGGGCTGCGGGAGTCGTACTCCGATCTCGCGACCTGCCGCATTCGATGGAGGCGCAGTCGGCGCCGGGACCGAGACCTGCAACGGCCTCGATGACGACGGCGACGGTAAGGTCGACGAAACCTTTCGCGACGCTCAGGGTAACTACCTCGGCGACGCCCACTGCGGAGCGTGCGGGCACGCGTGCGGTACTCCGCTCGCGAACGCAGGCTCGACGGGCTGCGAGCTGCTCGGCGGCGCGCCCACCTGCGTGGCCAAGAGCTGCCTTCCCGGCTACGGCCGCTCGCGCTCGGGCGGCTGCGCGGCGCTCGACGACCACATGTGCCTCGCTTGCCGCGATCAGGGCGATTGTGGAACGTTGGAGTCTGCGCGCTGTGTCGACATCGCCGGCCAACCTCACTGCACGCGCGCATGCGGCGATCGTTGCCCTGACGGTTACGTGTGCGTGGGCGCGGACCATTGCGAGCCGGAAGCGGGAAGCTGCGAGTGCAGCGCCGGCGTTGCCGAGTTTGCGCTCGCGTGCCGGATTGCGGGCCCGAGCGGGGACTGCCCAGGCCGTGCGCGGTGCGCGGGCGGCATGCAGTCGGCATGCGCGGCGCCCGACGAGACCTGCAACGGTCTCGATGACGATTGCGACGGCAAGATCGACGAGGGCTTCCTCGACGCTCTCGGCGCCTACAGTCTCGACTCGGCCAACTGCGGCGCATGTGGCATCGATTGCGGCGCAGACAGCGATGCGGGTGTCACGCTCGCTTGCGGCGGCGATCCGTTCGCGCCGAGCTGTGTGACGGCGTGTCCCGACGCACGCGATGGCATCCAGGTGGGCGATCATCTCGACGCCAACCGCCGCATCGACGACGGCTGCGAGTGCGTCGTGAGCTCCCTGCTCGACGACCCGGGCGTGTCGAGCAGTGGGTCGCTCGACACCAACTGCGACGGCGCCGATGGCAGCATCGTGTCGAGCTTCTACGTGAGCGTGGGCGGCGACGACCTCGGTCCGGGCTCTCCCACGCGTCCGCTGCGCAGCATCGGCGCCGCGATCGAGCAGGCCTACACCTCCCTCGGCACTTCGCACCCGCGTCCGAACGTCTACATCGCATCAGGCATCTACACCGAGAGCTTGCAGATGCGCGACGGCGTGATGCTTCACGGCGGCTATCGCAGTGACTTCCTGGCGCTCAATCCGAGTGGCTTCGAGGTGGTGGTCGTGGCGCCAGCCCAGACGACTGCGCTCGGTGGCGCGGCGCTGGTCGGTCACGGGGTAGGGCGCTCGCAGAGCACGATCGAGGGCATGAGCTTTCGCGGTCGCGACGCCGATGCTGCGGGGTCGCCCGCGATCGGCATGCTGCTGATCGACCCGGGCGCGCACCTCGTGCTGAGAAACGTGCGCGTGAGCACCGGACGGCCCGGCAGCGGACAGAACGGCGCGGCTGGCAGCGCCGGCGCGTCGCCGAGCACGCTTGCCGCGGACGGCGCCCCGCCGCGCGCCGCGATCGAGGACGACGCGCACGACTGTGTGTCGGCCGAGACCAACGTCGCGCGCGGCGGGACCGGCGGGCAAAACACCTGCGGCGGCGTGGACACGTCGGGCGGTGCCGGCGCGAGCTCGTCGTGTCCATCGTTTGCCGCGCTCGAGCCGAGCGGCGACACCGGTCACGCGCGGCTCGTGGCACAAGCGGGCCGCGGAGGCCAGGGCGGCACCGACCTACAGGGGCCGATCGTGAACGTCGCGGCTTGTCCCGGTGTGTGCTGCGGGCTGGCAGACTTCGAGGTGCCGACGATATTCGTGCAGGCGACCGCCGGGGAACCGGGCGGCAGCGGCACGCGCGGCACGCCCGGTGACGCGTGCAGCGATTCGCTCGGCCGGCTGAGCGCGGCGCTCGATGCATGGACGCCCGCGCAAGCGCTGGCGGGTGGTCACGGCGATGCGGGCGGTGGTGCCGGCGGCGGCGGTGCCGGCGGCGGCGTGCGCATGGCCTTCGTGCCCCCGATGTGCGAGTTTCCGGACGGCCTCGGCGGAGCGGGTGGGGGCGGCGGCGGCGGCGGGTGTGGTGGCAGCGGCGGACAGGCCGGACAATCGGGCGGCGCCGCGATCGGGATTGCGATTCACAGCGTCGATGCGCAGGCGTTGCCGACGTTCGACGGAGTCGACGTGATCGCACAGGACGGTGCGGCGGGCGGCGACGGTGGTGCCGGTGGCGACGGTGGGCCCGGAGGCAGCGGCGGCTTTGGCGGTCGCGTACCGGACGCGCTGCGCTCGACGCCACCGCTCGCAGGTCCGATGCCGGGCGAGCGCGGCGGCAAGGGTGGCGACGGCGGCGCGGGCGGCGGTGGCGGCGGCGGTTGCGGGGGCTCGTCGATCGGCGTGTGGCTCACCGGGCTCGGCGACCGCACCGATCTCGTTGCTCGCTTGCAGAGCGGCGCCGTGTTCCAGCTCGGCGCGGGCGGTGCGTCGGGTCGTGGTGGCGGCGGCGCGGTGTCGGCGTCCGCGGGCGCCGTCGGCAACGGCGTCGAAGTGGTGGTGCGATGAGCGCGCTCGGTCACGCGGCCAAGACATGGCTCACCCGTGCCGTGCCCGTGCTGCCGTGCGCGCTGCTCTTGTACGCCTGCTACTCAGCTCACCCTTGCGTGAGCGAGCGCTGCAATGGGATCGACGACGACTGCGACGGCAAGATCGACGAGAACTTCGTCGATGCGCGCGGGCGTTACACGAGCGAGCAGCACTGCGGTGCGTGTAACCTTTCGTGCGCCGCCGCGCTTCCGGGCGCGGCCCGCACCGAGTGCGTGATCGGGCCCGACGAGGCACCGCGCTGCGAGATCGCGGCCTGCCCCGCGGGCATGCGCCTGGCGGGCGAAGCCACCTGCGCGCCTGCGACCGAGGTGGTGTGTCTGCCGTGCGAGAGCGACAGCGATTGCAGTACATGGCTCGAGGGCGCGCGCTGTCTGAGCGGCGACCGCGGCGGCGGGCGCTGCGGCAGGCCGTGCGCGATCACGACCGATTGTCCCACCGGCTTCGCGTGCACCGCGGATGGGCAGTGCCGGCCCGCGAGCGGGAGCTGCGCGTGCAGCGGTGGCATCTCGCAGCTCGCGTGCTTGCTGCGCAATGCCAACGGTGAAGCGTGCGCGGGCACGCAGAGCTGCAGCGCGAACGGGCTCGGCGAGTGCATGCCTGCGCTGCAGGAGGTC
Organism: Polyangiales bacterium; assembly: GCA_044450485.1. GTDB lineage: Bacteria > Myxococcota_A > Polyangia > Polyangiales > JAFGIB01 > CAVZVA01. Next base: position 4,590 of record JBIOJD010000024.1, read on the forward strand.
TGCAACGGGCAGGACGACGACTGCGACAATCACGTCGACGAGGACTTCGTCGACGCCCAAGGCCGCTACGCGAGCCTCGAAAACTGCGGCGCGTGCGGGAAGGCCTGCGTGCCACCTGGACCGCACATGTCCGCGAACTGCGTGGCCGATGCTCGCGACGTGCGCTGCGAGGCTCAGTGCACGCCGGGCTTCGTCGACGTGGACGGGCTCACCGTGACCGGCTGCGAGTGCCAGCTCATGACCTCTGGCGCCGTCGTGATCGGCGGCGATGCCGATTGCAATGGCCAGACCGATCCCACGCCCGCGCTGATCTTCGTCGCGCAGAACGGCGATGACGGCAACGACGGCGAAGACCCGTCGCGACCCGTGCGCACGATTGGCAAGGGCCTCGCGCGCGGTCAGGCCACGGGTCGCTCGGTGCTCGTCGCGCGTGGGATCTATCGCGGTCCGATCGATCTGCTCGCCGGGGTTTCGCTGTTCGGCGGCTACAGCCCCGACTTCCGCCAGCGCGACGCGGTGCTCAACCCCGTGCTGATCGAAGCGCCGCCGAGCGCACCGGGGGCGCCCGTGCTGCGCTGCAAAGATGTGCGGAGCCCGACGACGATCGATGGCCTCACGATCGAGGCGAGCGAAGCCGCCGCACAAGGCGACGGCAGCACCGCCGTTTATCTCGATGGCTGCGGCAGCGAGCTCACGCTCTCGAACCTGACCGTGGTCGCGGCTCGGGGCGCCGCGGGTCGGTCCGGGCTCGACTCGAGCGACAACCTGCAGAAATGGCAGCTCAGTTCGTTGCTCGCGCTCGAAGGCGTGGATGCAAGCGCCGGCGCTGACGGAACGCAAGACGGCACGGCGTGCGGTGCGGTGCCGGGCGGCGCACCCGGGATCAAGACGTGTGCTCGTGGCGACGCGAGCGGCGGTCAGGGCGCAGATGCGGCGTGCACGGATCTCAGCCAGATCTGCGTCAACGGCAGCGGCATGCCGTGCGGCAACGCGGGGTGCACGGATTTCACCGACAGCAGCGGCGTGTGCGATCTCGCGGCAGCCAAAGCCGTGGCGGTTGCAGATCCAGAAGCCGAGCCCGGGCACGGCGCCGCGCCCGGCCCAGCGGGCGAGCCCACGTACGCCGCGCCCACCAACCGCGGTGTGTGCGATTTCTGCGACGACAATCCGACGTTGCCGCGCGGCGGAGGTCCGGGTGGCGATGGCGCGCGCGGCACGGACGGCTCGGAGGGCACAGCGTGTCTCGACGCCGAGCGCGTGGACTTCACGCGCGGGGTCGCGCTCGCAGGCGATGGCGATGACGGCAGCGACGGCGTAGACGGATCGGGCGGTGGCGGCGCGACAGCAGGCGCGGGCTTTGCCGTGATCGGCAACACCACCGGCAACTGCGAAAACGCCGCGGGCGGCGCGGGTGGCGCCGGAGGCAGTGGTGGCTGCGGTGCGCCAGGCGCATTCGGCGGCGGTGGAGGCGGTGCGAGCATAGGTGTGCTCATCCGCGTGCCGAGCGACGGCTCGGGCGGGCCTTTGCTGCAGGCGGTCCGCATCGTGACCGCGAGCGGCGGCGACGGCGGCGCGGGCGGCATCGGCGCGGCTGGGGGCAGCGGCGGAGCCGGCGGGCTCGGCGGAGTGAGCGGGTTCTGGTGTGCGCGCAACGGCGGACGCGGCGGCGACGGTGGAGGCGGCGGAGCCGGCGGCGGCGGCGGTGGCGGTTGCGGCGGCGGCAGCTACGGGTTGTACGTGGTCGGGGCGACCGACCCGGCCTACGCCACCGCGCTGCGGCAAGGCGCCAACATCGAGGCTGCAGGCGTTGCCGGCCGCGGCGGCCGCGGCGGGTTTTCGCCAGGGAGCTCGGGGCCAGCTGGCCAGGACGGCACGGCGGTGGATGTGCTGCTGAGCCCCTAACGCGGGGTCGGAAGCAAGTGCGTGAGCGCAGCGAACCACGCGGATGGGTGGGGCCCCGACAGCTTTGCTGGCGGGGCGGGAAGGTGGGCCCCCGGAGGCTTGCCGACGGGGAGCGTGCCCTTCCCGGTTGACCAAACCCTGCCCGCGGCTACACTCCGCCGACTCGCCGGAGCCCCGCGGAGCCCAACATGCGCGATCTGATCAAGCTCACCTGCCAAGCGTGCAAGCGTGACAACTACGTCACGGACAAGAACAAGCGCACGATGACCGAGAAGTTCGCGATCAAGAAGTTCTGCCGTGCGTGCCGCAAGCACACGGACCACAAAGAAGGCAAGATCTCGAAGGGGTAGTCGCCCGCCGCTACCTGCCGAGGCGTTGCCGGAGTTCTTTGATCTGGGCGCTGCGACTCTCGCCGGGTGGGGCGTAGCGCTCGCCGTGGACGTAGGTCTCTAGCGCGGCGTCGAGCTCGCCGCGGCGGCGTTGGTCGCCGCCGAGGTAGCGGTAGAAGTCCCACCGCACGGAGCTGGTGGCGAGCGCGAGCCACATGCCGGCGGCTGCGATTGCGGTCGCAACGGCGTCGCGGCGTGGGTCGCGTGCTCGGGTGAGATAGAGTGAGCAGAGCGTGGTGCCGAGCAGCACGGCTGCGGCCACGCTGCAGGCGAGCTCGGAGCCGGGCAAGTCGATCATCCTGCCGATCAGGAGCAGCAGCAGGCCGCACCCGACGGCGAGCGCAAGGCTACCGAGCCTGGGAATGGGGCCGGCGCTCTCCCACTCCTGCGTGGCGCGCAGCAGAAACCGTGCGGGCCACGTGAACACGGTTGCGAGCTTGTCGACCACGAGCAGCGGCAACAGAAAGCAGCAGGCCAGGGCCAGCATGTAATAGCTGAACCAGCCGATCTGCAGCCCCATCGCCTCGGCGCCCACGTGCAGCACGACCGCGAGCACGAAGCCCAGCGTGCAGATCGCGGAGGCGAGCCGGCTGCGCATGCGGTCGCGGTGCACGGCCAGCAGGTAGCAGCCCGCGAGCGCGAGCTCTTGCGGGATGACCAGTGTCGAGAGCAGCGAGAAGAAGCGATCGTGGTCGATGCCGTGGCGCGCGGCGAATGCGGCTGGTCCGGCGAAGACCTGCTCGGCGGCGCTGATCTGCAGCATGGTGTGCCCCTGCACCCAGTTCTTGTCCATCTTCGCGATGGCGGTGAAGGTGTAGACGATGGCCACCGTGGCGCCGAGCAGGCTGAAGCCGAAGCCCGGCCGTTGCAGGGGCGCTGCGCGCTCTGCGCCGTAGTACCAGGTGGCAAGCCCGATCGCGGCCGCGAACAAGAAGAACGCGACGAAGGTGTGGCCGCGCGAGTCGATGCGCGCGTAGGCGAGCGTGATCGCGAGCACGCTCGCGACGTAGATGCTGCCCGCACGCTCTGCGCGCGCACCGCGCTCCTGCTCGACCCGGTGCTTGCGCTTTCGGCTGTCGGGGTCGAGCGAAGGCGGCGGGGGATGGATCTCGAGCGCCGAGGTCTCTGGGAAGAACACGAGGCAGAACAAGATCAGCGAGACGAAGTAATGGTGCTGATAGCTGTCGAGCATGCTCATCGACCACGAATAGCTGTAGAGCAAGAACAGCAGCAGCACGGGCAGGCGGCGAATGCCGGTCAGAGCGACGACCAGCGCGAGCAATCCGGTCAAGAGCAGCACGGCCACGTAGGAACGTGCGCTCGGCGTGGGCGCGATCGCATCGAGCCAACCGAAGTGCGCGACGTTGAACCCAGCCACGCCGTAGCGGCCCGCGTGGCCAATCATCAGCATCCATGTGTCGAGCGCGAGCATCAAGAGAAAGAGCTTCGAGAACAGGTACGCGCGGCTCGCGCCGTGCTCGCGGTGGAAAAATGTGAACAGCGAGCTCACGGCGCGCCCACCGAGTCGACCACACGACCGTCCGCGCAGCGCATGGTCTGCAGCAACGGGGGTAGAGCGCTGCCGTCGGTGTCGGTGCAGCGCCGCTCGAACTTCACCGCCTGCGCCTTCTGCGTGGTACAGCGGTGTCGCAGCAGCTTGCGCACCACCTGCGGCCGATTGCGTTCGAGCATCGAGATCCACGCGATCTGCACCGCGCGCCCGAGCTCGACCTCGTTGGTTTGGCCATCCCGCACCTCGTCCATGCGCACGCTGCACTTGTGCATGCGAACGGTCGAGAACATGCGCCAGCTGAAGCGTTCGTCGTCGCCACCGCCGCCCAGGTAGTACCGGAGCGGCATCGCGATCTGGTACAGCAAGAACAGCGCGATCAGGGCGTTGCTCGCGGTCGAGCGCGACGGTGTCATGGCCGGCGTCTGTGTATCACGAACTCGCGGCGTCCTGCTTGCTCGAGCGCACGCGGTTTGGCACGGTAGAGGCACAAAGGGCTGGTCGAGGTATGGCGCTCACCTATTCTCACGGCATGGCGGTCGGCACGGCGGCGCCGCAGTTCTCGTTACCCGGCGTGGACGGCAAGACGTACGCGCTCGACAGCTTCGCGGACGCCCAGGTGCTCTGCGTGGTCTTCACCTGCAACCACTGCCCTTACGCCAAAGCCGTCGAAGAACGCCTGGTGCAGGTACAACGCGACTACGCGCCGCGGGGCGTGCGCCTCTGCGCCATCAACCCGAACGACGAGCGTGCGTACCCGGACGACTCGTTCGAGCACATGGTCGCGCGCGCGGCCGCACGGGGCTTCAACTTCCCGTATCTGCGCGACGCGAGCCAGGCGGTCGCACGCGCGTACGATGCGGCCTGCACGCCGGACATCTTCGTGTTCGATCGCGCCCGCAAGCTCTTCTACAACGGTCGCTTCGACGACAACTGGCAGGACGAGAGCAAAGTGACCCGCCGCGACCTGCGCCTCGTGCTCGACGCGCTGCTCGCGGGCCGACCGCTCGACTTCCCGCCCGTCGCCTCGATGGGCTGCTCCATCAAGTGGAAGAAGGGCTAACCGAGGCTCGGGTCAGGAGGCCCTTGCCTTCGGGCTCGGCCCAGCTAAAGTCCGCACAACTCTTGGTGGGCGTAGCTCAGTGGTAGAGCACTGGTTTGTGGTACCGGGAGTCGCGGGTTCAATCCCCGTCGTCCACCCCAAGTAGGCCGGCGAACGCGTTGGTGTTCCGCCGGCCTCTTCGTCAGCGCACCGACCTTCACGGCGCGCTGAGCCGAGTGCCCTATACTGTGCGCGTGAGCGAGAAGATCGCACTGGCCCACGGCCGACCGGTAGCCCAAGACCCGCCGGAGCTGCCGCGCATTGGGCACTTTCTGTCGCTGTTCGAGTACACCGGGCGCGCGTTCACGCTCGTGCTCGACACCAGTCGGTCGATCACGCTGTGGCTGGCGGCGCTGAGCGCAGCCGCGGGGCTTCTGCCAGCGGCGATTGCGTATGTGGGCAAGCTGATCGTGGATGCCGTCGTGAGCGCGGCGCGCGCGGGCGGCACCAATGCCAAACTGGCGTTTGCCTGCGTCGCGCTCGAGCTCGGCCTGGTCGTCTTGCTCGCCGCAGCGCAACGCGGCTTGTCGGTGTGTGAATCACTGTTGCGCGCGTTGCTGGGCCAACGCGTCAACGAAGTCATCCTCGAGAAAGCGTTGACACTGACGCTGGCCGACTTCGAGGACTCGGAGTTCTACGACCGCATGACGCGCGCACGGCGCGAAGCCTCCGCGCGGCCGCTGAGCTTGGTCAAGCGCGCGTTCGGCTTGGTGCAGAATGCCGTGTCGGTCGTGGTCTACGCGGGCTTGCTCTGGCGCCTGTCGCCGTGGACGGTGCTCGTGCTCACGTTGGCCGCCGTGCCGGTGTTCATCGCCGAAGCGAGGTTTTCGGCCGACGCTTTCCGCCTGTTTCGCTGGCGCGCGCCCGATGCGCGCAAGCAAACGTATCTGGAGACGCTGCTCGCGCGCGAAGACCACGCCAAAGAAGTGAAGCTGTTCGGGCTCGGGCCGCTGTTCATGGGCCGGTACCGAGAGATCTTCCAAAGGCTGTTCGGGGAAGACCGCGCGCTCACGCTGCGCCGCGGTGCGTGGGGCTTCGCGCTCGGCCTGCTCAGCACGCTGGCGTTCTATGCGGCCTACGCGTGGATCGTGGTGCGTGCGGTCCGCGGCGCGATCTCACTCGGCGACATGACGATGTACTTGCTGGTGTTCAAGCAAGGTCAGTCGGCGTTGGCCGCCATCCTCGCCGCCATCGGCGGCATGTACGAGGACAATCTCTATCTCTCGAACCTGTACGAGTTTCTCGGTCACGAGAGCGCGCCGTCTTCGGGCGACAAGACCCGCGGCCCGGACCCGCACGACGGGATCCGTTTCGACGACGTTTCGTTCAGCTACCCGGGCGCCGCGGCGCCCGCGCTGAGCCACGTGAACCTGCACATCGAGCCTGGCAGCAAGCTCGCGCTCGTCGGCGAGAACGGTGCGGGCAAGACCACGTTGATCAAGCTGCTGACCGGCCTGTACCAGCCTACGCAGGGCAGGATCCTGCTCGACGGGCTCGACTTGCGCGAGTGGGATGGCGACGTGCTGCGGACGCGCATCGGGGTGATCTTCCAAGACTTCATTCGCTATCAAATGCTCGTCGGTGAGAACATCGGTGCGGGCGACGTCACGGGCTTCGACGACGAAACGCGTTGGCAGCGCGCGGGCGAAAAGGGCATGGCGGATGCGTTCGTACAACACCTGCCTCAGCGCTACCGCACGCAGCTCGGTAGCTGGTTTCAGGGTGGGCAAGAGCTCTCCGTCGGGCAATGGCAAAAGGTCGCGCTCTCGCGCGCCTTCATGCGCGAGCAAGCCGACATCTTGGTGCTGGACGAACCGACCGCCGCGATGGACGCAGAGGCCGAAGCGGAGGTGTTTCAGCGTTTTCGCAATCTCGCGACGGATCGCATGGGTATCGTGATCTCACACCGATTCTCCACCGTGCGCATGGCGGATGAAATCGTGGTGCTGGAGCACGGCGCCGTGGTCGAGCAAGGCACGCACGAGGCGTTGATGGCCCAGGGCGGCCGCTACGCCCGGTTGTTCAACCTGCAAGCTGAGGGATATCGCTAGGGACCTGACGACTACAAGTCGTCAGACCCCTTCTGCAGGATGGTGAACTGCACACGGCGGTTCTGCTGCCGTCCTTCGTCGGTGTCGTTGCTCGCGATGGGCTTGTCCTGGCCGTAGCCCTTGGCAGTCAGCCGGCCCGCGTCGATGCCGCGGCCCACGAGCGCCTTCATCACGGCGGTTGCACGTGCCTGCGAGAGCCGCTTGTTCGCTGCGCGTTTGCCCTTGGTGTCGGTGTGCCCTTGCACCTCGAGCTTGGTGATCTCCGGGTGCTGCTCGAGCGCCTGCGCCACGTCGTCGAGAAGCGCGTTGCTCGCAGCCTTGATCGTCGCCTTCCCGGTGTCGAACTGCACCTGCTCGAGGATGACGATCTCGTTCGCGGTGACGCGCACCGTCGCGGGGCAGCCGTTCTTGTTCGGATCGGAGTCGCGTGGTCCCTTTTCGTGCGGGCAGGCGTCCTCGTCGTCGAAGATGCCGTCGCCATCGCTGTCCTTGCGTGCGGGACAGCCGTTGCGCCTGGGATCGTCGTCGCGTACGCCCGGGGTGTCTGGGCACGCGTCGTCGTCGTCGAGGATTCCGTCGCCGTCGCGATCGGGCGGGCAGCCGTTCTTCTTCGGGTCGGGGTCGCGCACGCCCTTGACGTCGGGGCACGCGTCGCGGGCATCGACGATGCCATCGCCGTCGCGATCGGGCGGACAGCCGTTCTTGTTCGGATCGGAGTCGTGCACGCCCGCGGTGTCGGGGCACGCGTCGTCCTGGTCGAAGATACCGTCGTGGTCGCGGTCCTGCGGCGCCGGGCAGCCGTTCTTGCTCGGGTCCGGGTTACTCACGCCCGGCACGTCTGGGCACGCGTCGTCCGAGTCCAGAATGCCATCGCCGTCGCGATCGCCCTTCTGTTCGGGCGTATACGCGAGCATCAGCACGCCACGGAAATCCGGGGTGCCGACGCCGACGCTGAGGCCCGGGCCTGCGCCCACGCCGATCTCGACGTCATCGACCACGCGAATTCGAATGCTGCCGAGCAGCTCCGCGTTCGTGGTGCGCTTCTGAAAATTCTGGAGGTCGAGCGTGCCGTGCCCCTCGACGCCGAGCTGCAAGTGCCGATTGTCGAGCAGGAGCACGCCGAGGCCCGCGCCCCAGGTCAGGGTGCTGCCCGATTGCACGTTGCCAATCGTCTCCTTCGCCTGCAGCTCCGGGCCGGCTGCCACCGAGTAGATCAAGCGCTCCGCGATGAGCCCGCCGAGAACCAGCTGCGGTGCTCCGCGCACTTTGCCGTTGCCCACGAACGATCCGGCACCGTGTGGTCCGGTCGGTATCCAGACGTAGCCGGCGATCGCTACCTGGAACGCGTCGTGGTACTCACCGAGCAACCGCAGGCGCAGACCCAGGCGCAAGTCGCCGAGCTGAGCCTGGCTCGGGGAGCTGAGCACCGTGCCGCCGACGCGGGGGTTGTTGCCGTCCTGGAAGAGGGCGATCGGAAGGTCTGCGTGTAGATAGAGCCGATTGAAGAGCGCGAGACCGGCGTTGACGTGGAGAAAGAGCTGGCTCGAGACCACCGTGCCGGCCGAGTCGCCCGAGCCGTTCCAGCGCAGCACGAGCGGATTGTGCGCGTAGTCCGCGAGCAGCATCAGGTGAGGCGTGAGGTGTCCGGCGACGAACGGAGATTGCACGCCGAACATCCGATCGCCAGCGGGAGCCGGCTCGAAGCGGTCGAGAGCGATGCCCCGTTGCTGCGCGAGCGCGCGGCCGCTCGAGAAGACGAGCAGCGCGGTGACGAGCACGCCGAGCAGGCGGGAGTGAAGTCGATCTAAGCGCACGGTTTCCGCTCCGTTGGTAGGGCTTGATGTCGTTGGTTCACGAGCCATGCTCAGCTGGCTCACCTGATTCGATTAGCGCCGGCGCCGCCTCACTAGACACGCCGCCGCGAGCACGAGACCGAACAGCACGCCGCCTCGGCCCGAGTGCGAGCCTCGACCCGGCGAGGAGGCGGCGCAGGACAAGCCGGTGCCTGACGCGATGGCGGAGTCGCAGACTTTGTTTCTGCACGCTGCGCTCTCGCACTGGCGGTTCGCGCTGCAGGCCTCGCCGTCGGGCTTCTTGTGCCGGCAGCTTCCGTCGCTCGCGCAGTACTGGCTCGCGTGGCACTCGGCGTCGACCTTGCAGCCGCGCGACGGCGTACCGCAGAGCTGGGTTGCGCTGTCGCACTGCCCCGAGCGGCACACGGCGCCGGTCGAGCAAGGCCCGTCCCCGTCGGTGAGGCCGCACGTGTCGTCCGCTTCATCGCAGGCTCCCGATTTGCACACGCGGCTGCCGACCGCATTGCTGCAGGTCGCGACCTCGGCCGGCGAGGCCGGGAGCGCCTGACCGTTGTCGAGCTTGGGCATGCACGTCCCGCTACCCATTGCGGGCGCGGTGCACCACTGCGCGGCATTGCAATCCGCGTCGCTGCTGCAACCGGCACCACACATGCCAGTGACCTGGTCGCACAGCGGGCCTGCGTCATGGCTCGCGCAATCGGTGTCGGCTGCGCACTTGCCGCACTGCCCGGCCTTCGAGCCAGTCAGGAAGCAGTAGGGCGCTGCGGCCTGCGTGCAGGCGGCCTCGCTGCTGCGTCCGAGATCGCCGTCGCACGGCGCGCAGGTGCTGGGCCCGACCAGACATATGGGCGTCGCGCCGGTGCAAGCCGAGCTGTCCGCCGCCGTGCATTGGACACAGGCGTTCGTGCGCGGGTCGCACACCGGCTTCGCGCCGGCGCACTGCGCGTCGGTCGCGCATTCGACACACAGGTTCGCGTTAGTGCCGCTGACGGCGCAGGTCTTGGCCCGGCAGACCGTCGCAGCGTTAGTGGCGTCGCACGGTCCTTGGCCGATCGCGTGGCCACACTCGTCATCGGCTGCGTCGCAGACGCCGCTCTGGCAGACGATTTCAGCCGCCGTCTTCGAGCAGGTTCCGTCGAGCGACGGGCTGTGGCCGGTCACGCCCGGCAGCATCTTGCCGTTCGCCAGCTTGGCTGCGCACGTACCTGTGCCGGTGTCGCAGTATTGTGAGGCCGCATCGCAATCGGCGTCGGTCACGCAGCCCGACATCGTCTTGCACACGCTGGCTTGCGAGCACGCGCCCGCGCGGCAAACGAGTGCCCCGTTGGCGCTGGTGCACGGCCCATCACCGTCTGCGTAGCCGCACTTCTGATCTTTGGTGTCGCACACCCCGCTCACGCACACCGCCGCCCCGACTCCGGAGCTGCACGTGCCGCTCAGCGCCGGCGTGTGGCCCGTCACCGTGGGCACGGTGCTGCCGTTTGCCAGCTTGGCGACGCACGCGAACATCTCCGTGTTGCACCACTGTGTAGACGCGCAATCGGCGTCGACGGCGCAGCCGCCGCTCGGGATGCAGACCTCTGCGTTGTCGCTGCAAGTGCTCGAACGGCACACGCTGCCCGCATTGCTGCTGCTGCAAGACCCTTGTCCGTTCACGTAGCCGCACTTGTTGTCGCTCGTCGCGCAGACTCCGCCCAGGCAGACGACGGGCGCCTCCACCGTGGAGCAAACGCCGTCGAGCGTCGGGGTGTGCCCGGAGACCGTCGGCAAGAGTGTGCCGTTGGGCAACTTGGATGCGCACTGCTTCGCGCCCGTGTCGCAATACTGAGTGGCCGTGTTGCAGTCGGCATCGACGTTGCAAGTGTTGGCGGCAAGGCAGGTGCCGGTGCCGCTGCAGGTGCCCGAACGGCAGACCGTCGCGCCGTTCGACAGGGTGCAAGGGCCATCGCCGTCGGCGTAGCCGCAGAGGCCGTCGTTCGTGTCGCACACGGCGCTCACGCACACGGCCGCTGCCGCATCCACCGTGCAGGTGCCGCTCAGCGCTGGGTTGTGGCCAGCGACCGTCGGGATGCCGGTGCCGTTTGCCACCTTGGGCTTGCAAGCGAACGTCTCCGAATTGCACCATTCGCTCGCGCCGCAGTCAGCGTCGACTGCGCACCCGCCGGTCGGCATGCAGACGCTGCCGTTCGGACTGCACACGCTGGAACGACACACGGTCGGGCCGGTGACGACCGTGCAGGGCCCGTCGCCATTGCGGTAACCGCACTTGGTGTCCGCGAGATCGCACACCGCAGAGCGACACAGGCTGCTCGCATTGCCCGTGTTGCAAGTGCCGTCGCTGTTGGCATAGCCGCAGCGCGCGTCGAGCGTATCGCAGACCGCGCTGACGCACACGAGCGCACCAGCAGGAGCGGTGCACGTCCCGTCGAGCGTCGGGCTCGTGTGCCCCACGTCGGTCGGCATCACGCCGCCGTTGTCGATCTTCTGATTGCATTGGTGCGCGCTGATGTTGCACCAGGTTGCGCCGCCGCAATCCGCATCGACGTTGCAGGTGCCGGGGGCCAAACACATGCCGTTGGCGCTGCACGTGGCCGAGCGGCAGACCGTTCCGGCGGTGGTGCCGTCGCACGGTCCGTCGCCGTTCGCATAGCCGCACAGGTGATCGGTCGAGTCGCACGCAGCGCTCGTGCAGTCGGCGCCGGTCGCGCACGCAACGCTGTTCGCCACCGTGATCTGGTCGTAGTCGGCGACCGAGTTGTCCGCTGGGGTCGTATCCATCGTACCCGCAGGGACGCTGACGCTGGCCACATTGGCCAGTTGGCCTGCGGCAGCGGCGGCCGAGACGGTGGCCATCAGCGTATACGTCAGCTGTCCGCCGACCGGGATCGCGGTCGCGCTGTCGCTGATGCCACCCGAGCCCGACGCGGTGCAGGTCGCACCGCCGCTGCCCACGCACGTCCAGCTCGCGTTGGTCAACGCGGCCGGGAGCGTGTCCGTGACCGTGGCGCCGGCCGCGGCGCTCGGCCCGGCGTTGCTCACGACGATCGTGTAGCTCACGGGCTGACCAGCCGGCACCGAGCTCACGCCATCGGTCATGGTGACCGCGAGATTCGCGTACGTCACACCGCTCGTCACGGTCGTGTAGACCTTGGGTCCGAGCAGTGGGGAAATGTTGGTCCCGTAGACGTCGTAGTCGCCCGCGGTGATCAAGCCAGGAGCCGTGCCCGCGTCGATCTTGACGGTCACCGTGAGGCTGCCGCTGCTGCCCGCAGCCAGCGTGCCGACGGTGCAGTGCACGAGGCCGGCGCTTCCCATCGCAGGCGCGGTGCAGCTCAGACCGGGCGCGCTGAACGACGTGAAGGTCGTGCTCGGAGGCGTGTTGAAATCGACGAACACACCGCCGGCGCTCGCCGCGCCGCCATTTTTGTACGCCAACGTGTACGTGATGTCCGTGCTCTCGTTCGCCGACGCAGGCCCGGTCGCGCTCACGTACAAGCCCGGCACGCTCGGCCCGACGCCGTCGACGTAGACCTGTCCCCAGTGCGCGCCGAGCGAACAGCCTGAGGCGATGATCTCGAGCTCGACCTGGTCGCCGGGCCCCATCAACGCGCTTCCCGGGGCGATGTCGACCAGCGCCCAGTCGGTGTACTTCACGGTGCCGGCGGTGTTCTGCTTCCAAGGCACACCGCTCTGGTTGGCGAAGTTGAAGTCCTCGTAGAGGACGGTGTTGCCCTTGGTGAGGTTGACCAACTGGATGAAGAAGTACGGCTGCTGGCTGGCCGTGTGCCCTGGATCTTGCAGCACGGGCGCGAGCACGACGCGCACGTGCGCGAGCCCATCGAGGCTGTCGGTGTCGCCGGCCGCGATCGTCATCGTCTGCTTCATCGAGTTGGCGTTGCGGGTAGCGCCTTGCTGGTTGACGATTGCGCATGCGTTGCCAAACTTCGGCCAACGCAACGACGCCGTTGCGCCGAGGGTCGGGTCGGACTGGCTCTCCGGGCCGCCCGCGCTGACGAGCGTGACGGTATGCGCGGTGCCACCCGCGCCGAGATTGAGGCCCGCGCGCGTTTGCGGCGTTTGGATCGTCACCCCAGGATTGAGGTAGGTGGTGACCGTCCACGAGGGCGGCGCCGTGTTGTTCGTCCCGGCCTCGAAGTCTCCGTTGACGAAGAGCGCGTTCTGCGTCACTGCGACTTTGTCGGTCCGCGCTGCCGGAGCGCTCGGTCCGCAAGCCGGCGAGAGAATCGCCGTTGCCAAGCTCAAGACGGTCCAGCCCCAGGTGCGCTCACTCTTCTTTTGCACGCTCATCTCCTCGACCCCAGCGTCCCCGATCGAAGACCGGCCGACGTCCGCCGCGACCAGGCTAACACGCGCGCACGCTCGTCGAGCAGTAGCCGACATCCGCGATGAAGCTCCATCTGCGCGCGCAGACGAGTTGCACGGATGACACCCGTCGGCCTAGCCAAACCAAGTGCCGGTGCGCACCACACATATGAGGCCAGGTGCACCGCGATCGAGCAACGCGCCCGGAGATCGCGGGATGGCCGCCTTGGACCGGGTTGTGCAAGTGCGGGCGAATCGTCTAGCTTGCGGCCGCGCGCGTCGCTGGGCACCAACACCGGGCACCTAGCGCCGGCGCAACCTGGGAGGGGCAGTGATCGATCGCACTTCCGATATCTCGCTCGTCCGCATCGCTATCGTCGTGCTCTGCGCGCTCCTCGCGGCGTGCAAGCCGACCATCCACTCGTTTCGGGTAGATCCCAACGTGGCGTGCAAAGGCACTGCCGTTCAGCTCACTTGGGATGCCACCTCGGGCGGTGAGATCGAGTCACAGCCGTTCACTCCGGGGATCGGCAAGGTCGCGAAGACCGGCACGTTGGCCGTGACGCCGAGCGCGACCACCAAGTTTCGTTTCAGCGCGAGCAATCTCTGGGGCAGGGCGTTCCGAGAGGTGGACGTGGACGTGCGTGCGGCGTCGAGCCCGCCCAAGGCGATCGGCGCGTCGGTCGCGGATCCTTCGACCACCTGTGAAGGCACGACGCTCGCGCTCACGGTCGTGGCGCCGCCCACCGATTGGGACGAGCACGTGCGCGTCGCGGAGATCGAGCTGCTGCCGAACGTCGTGCGGCACTACCATGTCGAGCACGAGGGCAAGAGCGCCGAGCTCGACCCGGGCCAGCGCTCGGCGGTCTTCGCGGGCTTGCCCGCGCGCGGAAAGTGGCTGCTGTCGACGCCGCTCCAAGCCGGCGAGGCTTGCGGTCAGAACGTGCCGCGCAACCTGTCGATCAACGTCTATCCCGCTTGCAGCGAGGGAACGCCATGACGCCCGCCGAGCTCCGCGCGCAGATCGATACGATCGTGGTCGTGATCATGGAGAACCGCTCCTTCGACCACCTGCTCGGCTGTCTGCGTCTACCTGCGTTCGGCGGGCGCACGGAGGTGCACGGCATCGAAGCGCTCGACAATCCCGACTACCTGAACGCCTCACAGAACGCAGCCCAGTGCCCGCCGTTCATCGCGACGCACGACGACCCTCTGCCAAACGACCTTCCACACTCGCGCGGCTACGTGAAGGACCAACTCGCCTTTGCGCCGGCCCTCGGTGGCTTTGCCATGAACGGCTTCGTGACGGCGTACGAGCGTTTCACCGGCACGAGCGGTGTGCTCAATCCGCCGCCGATGAGCATGCTCGCGCCTCAGCTCTTGCCCGTCACGCATTTCTTCGCGCGCGAGTACACGCTCTGCGACCACTGGCACGCACCTTTGCCAGCGTCGACCCAGCCCAACAAGCTGATGGCGGTGAGCGGCGACGTTCTCTACGACGACAACCAGTCGGGCCTGCTCGC
>JBIOJD010000025.1:0-19099 GCA_044450485.1 Polyangiales bacterium
CACCTCCGCATCGAGCACCGGAGCGCCCAATCGGTCCACGACCTGGCCGCTGACCGTGCCCGCGGGGCGCAGCACGAGCGGGTCGACCTCGCGGTCCTGGCCCGCCTGCACGAGGACCGTCAGGCGCACTGGGAGGTATCCCGATCGGTTCGATGAAAGCTCGTATTTGCCGGCAGTTAGGTTCCTAATCTCGAATTTCCCTCGGGCATCGGTCGAGACCGGGGCCGGTTTGGGGCCAGCGCTCGAGCGCAGCTCGATGAGCGTACCTCGGACGCCGTCGTTGCTGAGCGCATCGACCACGACACCCGATAGGCGTGCGCCGCGGCGCAGCTCAATGGCCAGCTCCTCGTCCGGCCCCGGCGCCGCGCTCGGCACAACGGTGGTGGCGTAGGCCGGGTGCTCGCTCACGATGCGGTAGGGCGCAGGAGGCAGCCCTTCGAGCCTGAAGGTTCCGTCGATCGCGGATACGGCGGTACGGCTGCCGGGCGTGCGCTTACCCAGGGCCTCGACCCGCACGCGCGCGCCCTGAATTGGGAACCCGCGCTCATCCCGAACGCGTCCCGCGAGCGCGCGTCCCGCGTCTGCGGCTTGCAGCACGATCTGCCGGCGCTCGCCCGAGCCGAGCGTGATCTCTTCGCGGACGGCGGTTCCTGACAGCGGGAACGCCGTGACCGTGCACTTACCGCGCAGCGCATCGACTTGGAATGCGCCATCCTCGCCGCTGAGCGTCGCCCGGGTTGCTCGCTCGCTCTCGACCTCTACTTGAACTCGGGCGCCGGCGATCGGAAAGCCGCGGCCGTCGACCACGCGGCCGAGCAGCGTGCCGCCTCGAGGCAGCACGATATGCAGGTCTTCGATGGCGTCGCCCGGTCGCAGCGCTCTGGGCTCCGAGCTTCCGGTCGCATAGCCGTTCTTGCGCACCAGGAGCTGCGCGCGACCGGCCGGGACGCCTTCGATCGCGAAGCGGCCTGCGGCGTCCGTGACGAAGCCGAGCTGGCCGCCGGCTCCCGCGTTTTGCGGCAGCGCGAACAGTGGCAGCGGCGGCACCGCGCCGACCGTGACGCCGAGGTTGTCCAAGCTCGGCGCCACCAGCGTGCTCGGGTTGCGCGTGCCTGCGCTGGACCCTTCATCAGCCGACGGCGGGCTCACCCGAAGCGGGCCGCCCGACGCCGCCGTGCCGCGGACCTCGATCTCCGCCGATGCCACCGGCGCGCCGCGCTCGTCGACCACCTGACCGGCAAGCCGCGCCGAGCGCCGCAGCGAGAGCTCGAACGGCTGCGGTCCGGGCAGGTGCTCTTCGCCCGCGATTGCGACGTGCTGCGGCGCCCGGATCCACAACCGGTGCGGCAGCCGCCTCAGGCCTTCCACCACGAAGCGCCCGTCGGCCCCGGACTTCAACGCGATCGGCGTGGAGGTGAGGGCGTCCTCCGTGACCGTGATCTCCACGCCCACGAGGCCTTGGCCGGTCTCGGCTTCGATTACGCGGCCGTTGAGCGCGGCGCCAGGCTCGAGGCGGAGCCGAACTGTCTTTTCCGAGGCCGGCAGCACCACCACGCCTTCCTGGACTGGAGAGGTCAGTGTGTGAAGCGTCGCGCGCAGCTCGTAGACGCCGGCAGGGATCGGCACGAGCTCGAATCGTCCCTGCGCGTCGGTTTGCAGTCGCTTGGGCGGCCACACCCCGCTGCCTGCGATCGTGACGGCGGCCGTCGCCGCTGGCATGCCCGAAGGCTCGAGCACCTCGCCGTGCAGCGCAGAGGTTCGCGCCGCCACGATGCGGATCGGCTGCTCGCTCGGCACGCTTTGGCTCGGGACGATCGCGAGCTCATGGTGAGCCGCACGCGCCCGCAGCGTGTAGCGTCCCGTGCCGAGGTCGGCGAGGCTGAAGCCTCCGCCGGCGTCGCTCTGCGCGCTGGCCAGAAGGAGTGGGTCGTCGTCGGGCGCCGCCTCGATCTCGGTGTCCGCGACCGGCGCGCCCGTGTCGTCGACGACCTCGCCGCGCAGCACGAAGCCGGGGCCGAGCGTGACGCTCAGCCGGTTCTCGCCGGCGTTGAGCGTGACAATCTGCGCTGCGCGCGCCGCTCCCGGCAGCGCGACCACGAGCCGTGCTGCTCCGAGCGGGACCTTCTCGAAGCGCGCATCGCCATGGGCGTCGGTCGCGTGCACCTGCGCTGGGCCGCCCGCAGAGCTCAGGGTCAGAGCGGTCGCTGGCGCCGGGACGCCGCTAGCCTGACTCACCCGAACGAACAGCGCCGGGGCTGCGACCGCCTGTCGAGCGCCGACGTGCGCCGAGCGGTGGCGACCGCGGGCCACGAGCAGTGCGACGCTCGCGATCGACACCGCTGCGGCCGCAATGACCAGCGCTCGCCGCCTGCGGAATTCAGCCATGATACGGGGTGTAACCGCGACCACCCTGCTCCGACAACTCTGGGGGTGGCCGGCATTCCCTTGCGAGCGGGGCTTCGCGGTGGTAGACCGCCGCGTCTGACGAGGGCAGCGATGGCATTTGCTTGCGATTATTGCGGAAAGAAGCGGCAGAAGGCCCACAAGGTCAGCCACTCGAACATCAAGAGCCGCAAGTGGCAGGAGCCCAACCTGCAGGCGGTTCGCGTGACGCTCGACGGGCGGGTCCAGCGGGCGCGGGCGTGCACGCGCTGCATTCGATCGGGCCGAGTGGTCAAGGCTGCTTGAGCCGCAGAGCCGCGCACCCGTCGCGCGCACGCGGGCGCAGGCCCCGACCCCAGGCGGCCCCACCCCCCGGCACCGACGCCGACGCAGTGGTGCTCACGTTCGAGGTCGCCCGCGACCACGCCGGCATTCGCCTCGACCGCTTCATTCAGCTGCGCATCCCGCGCCTGTCACGTTCGCGCGCCCAGAAGATCATCCGCGCCTGCGCGTACCGCAGCGACGGGCGGCGGCGGCGGCCGAGCGAGATCGTGAGGGCAGGCGAGGTGGTGCTGCTCGTGCGCGAGCGCTTCGTCGAGCCCGAGGTGCCGCTCGACTTCGAGCTGCTGTGCGACGACGGGACGGTGCTGGCCGTGGACAAGCCGGCAGGCCTGCCCATGCACCCGACCGCCACGTACCACAAGCACACGCTCAGCCACTTGTTGCGCGAGCGCTACGGGGGTGACGGCGGGTACGTGCCGGCGATTGCGCATCGGCTCGATCGCGAGACGAGCGGCGTCGTGCTGTGCGGTCGCACACGCGAGGCCGAACGCGCGCTGAAGAAGGCCTTCGAGGCCCACAGCGTGCGCAAGACCTACCTCGCGATCGTGTGCGGAGAGATAGCGCAGGAGGCACTGCGCATCGAGCTACCGATGGCACCCGTGCGCGAGGGACTGCACGTGCTCATGCAGGTGCGGCCCGAGGACGGCCTGCCCGCCGAGACCGAGCTGCGCGTGCTCGAGCGTTGCGCGGGTCACAGCCTGGTCGAGCTTTACCCGCGGACCGGTCGGCAGCACCAGCTGCGCGTGCACCTCGCTGCCATCGGTCACCCGATCGTGGGCGACAAGCTCTACGGCCCGGAGCGCGAGGCGCCGTTTCTCGAGTACATCGAGACCGGCATGACGCCCGCATTGCACGAACGCCTCGGCCACGACCGCCACGCGCTTCACGCCCACGCGGTCACCTTCGTCCATCCGCAGAGCGGCGAGCCTATGACCGTGCGCTCACCGCTGGCCCACGACCTCGCGCAGCTGTGGCAGAGTTACCGCCAGCTTTGACCCCCGTTGCGGGCTGTGGCATACGCACTTGCTGCGCTCGAGGAGACCATGCGGTTCTGGACTTGTGCTGGGCCCCTGACGATCGTGCTCGCCTGCGCGGCTTGCGCGCATCACGCCCAGGGGCCGAGCGCGCACGCGGAGTTCTCGAGCGATGATGCCGCGCTGTTCGAGGACGGCGTCGATCTGATCGAGGATCCCGGCCAGCTCGAAGGCCAGTGGAAGACGGATTGGGATCGCGACCTCGATCGGCGGATCGCGCAAGCGGATGTGATCGCCGTCGGCACCGTGACCACGTTACGCGCCGACGTCGATCTGGATCGCCGCACCAGCCGCCATCTGGTGCTCGCGGTCGAGCGCACGCTCGAAGGCAAGGCGCCTTCCGAGCTGATCTTGGTCTCGCGCGAGGGCGCGGCCGGCTATGCGAGCATCGGCGACCACAGCGGCGACGTGCTCAACCGCAAGTTGCTGGCGTTCGTGCGTTACGCGGCGGGCCCCGACGATTCCGTGATCGCGCATTTTCACCTGAGCGTGCCATCCGACACGGTGCTGCAGCGGGTCGACCAATACGAAGCGCAGAAACGCCCGTCGCAGGTGCAAATCATCGAGCACAGCAATTGAGGAGGGCTCCATGACGAGACGATCCAAGCTTGTGATGGTCGTGGTCCTTGGGAGCGCCGCGTGCGGTGGCGGAGGCGGCACCCCGTCTGCCGCAGCGCCCGAGCCCGCTCCGGCACCCGCAGCGACGCAGCCGCCCAAGGCGGCTCCCACGCCCGCGCCTGCGGCGGCCGCCGCGCCGAGCGATCGCGTCGACGATCCGAGCTTCGAGCTCGCCGCGTTGCCTGCTGGACCGTATGCCGCTGGCAAGCTCGGCTCGTTCGCGGTCTCGCTCAAGCCGCGCGGCGTGTACCACGTGAATCAGGAGTATCCGATGAGCGTGTCCGTGCACGGCGACGACGGCGTGAGCTTTCCCAAGGCGGACCTCGCCAAGAGTGACGCCGCGGCGTTCGGCGAAAAGGCTGCGCGCTTCGAGGTGCCCTTCACAGCAGCCAAGGCCGGCGATCACAAGGTGGAAGCCAAGGTGCGCTTTGCAGTGTGCACACCGGAGAACTGCGTTCCCGACGAACGCACGCTCGCGCTGATGCTACCGGTGAAGTAGCATCGACGTTCGACATGGCTCAAAGCTCCCGCGCCGAGCTCGATCACCTCGCAGCCTCGGTCAAAGATCGCTTCTTGTCGCAGAAGCGCGTGCTCTCGTTCGAGGAGTACCTGGCAGAGCTGCTCGCGCATCCATGGCGGCACAGCCGGGATGCGGCCCGCTACCTGAGGGACTGCTTCGACCACTACGGTCACTACGACGTCGCGCGGCCGTTCGGCCCGGTCAGGCGCTTCCGGCTCTTCGATCAAGACTTCGGCCAAGGTGCAGAAGGTCGCAAGCGGCTCGTGGGCCAGGAGGAGCTGCAGAACGGCTTCTACCGCGCGCTCGGCAATTTCGTGCGCGAGGGTCGCGCCAATCGCTTGGTCTTGCTGCACGGCCCGAACGGCAGCGCCAAGAGCACGTTCGCCGAGTGCTTGATGCGCGCGCTCGAGCACTATTCCACCGAGGATGCGGGCGCGCTGTATCGCTTCTCGTGGGTGTTCTCACGCGCCGCCGAGGAGCGCTCGATCGGCTTCGGCTCCGGTGGTCGAGGCGCGGCGCCCGAGTCCTACGCGCACCTCGATCACGAGAAGATCACCGCCAAGCTCGGCAGCGAGCTGCGCGAGCATCCGTTGCTGCTGTTGCCGATCGACGAGCGCCGGGCACTGCTGCGCCAGGCCTATGCCGCCGCCAAGATCGAAGAAGCGCCGCCGCAGTGGCTGTGGAATGGCGAGCTCGGGCGCAAGAGCGCGGCCGTGTTCGAGGCCTTGCTCGCGAGCTACGGCGGCGATCTGCGCCGCGTGCTCGGGCACGTGCAGGTGGAGCGCTTCTACGTTTCTCGGCGCTACCGCACCGGCGCCGTGACCATCGGCCCGCAGATGTCCGTGGATGCTGCGGAGCGGCAGATCACCGCCGACCGCTCGCTCGCGGATCTTCCGGCCTCGCTCAGCTCGGTCTCGCTCTACGAGACCATGGGCGAGCTGGTGGACGGTCAGTGCGGCATCGTCGAGTACAGCGACCTGCTCAAGCGACCGCTCGAGGCGTGGAAGTACCTGCTGCTCGCGATCGAGGAGGGCGAGGTTGCCCTACCGATGTCGATGCTGACGGTCAATTCCGTGTTGCTGGCGAGCACGAACGAGGTGCATCTCGAGGCTTTCCGCCAGCACCCCGAGTACAACTCGTTTCGTGCGCGACTGCTCACCTTGCGTGCGGGCTACTTGCTCGACTACCGCCGCGAGCAGGAGATCTACGATCGGCTGATCGTGAGCCAGATCCGGCAGCACGTCTCGCCGCACGCCACGTTGGTCGCCGCGCTGTGGGCCGTGCTGACCCGCCTGTTGCCTTCGGACGCGGACCACTACGAAGACCCTGCTCTCGGCAAGATCGCCGCCGACCTCAGCCCGATGGAGAAGGCGCGTCTGTACGCGGACGGCACGATTCCGGGCAGGCTCGGCGGCGAGCAGGGCAAACTCCTGCGCGCTGGTATCGCAGAGGTGGCGCGCGAGTTCGACACGCTTGCGGTCTACGAGGGGCTCACCGGCGCCTCGGCGCGCGAGATCAGAACCGTCTTGCTCGATGCCAGCCAACATCCCCTGCATGCGTGTCTGTCTCCGCTCGGGGTGTTCGACAACATCGATGCGCTCTGCGATCGCGGCGACTACGAGTTCCTGCAGCACAAGCCCGAAGGCGGCTATCACGATGCGCGCGGCTTCCTCACGCAGGTTCGCTCGGCGTGGCTCGATTTGATCGACGAAGAAGTGCGGCGTGCCACCGGCCTCGTCGAGGAATCGCGTTACCTACAGCTCTTCGACCGTTACATCCAGCACGTCTCGCTTTGGCTCAAAGGCGAGCGCTATCGCGATCCGGTCACGGGTGAGCAGGTCGAGCCGGATCAGGGGCTGCTCAAGCGCATCGAGGTCATCTTCGAGGTCAAGAACGTCGACGAGTTTCGCCGCAACCTGATCAGCATGATCGCCGCACAGGCGATCGATCACCCAGACGACCCGATCGACCACGCCCAGATCTTTCCGCGCCACCTCGAGCAGGTGAAGGCCGCGTATTTCCTCGAGCACCGCGGGCAGATCGCCGACATCGTCAGCGACGTGCTCAAGCTGGTGTCGGAAGGCGAGTCGGCGCTCCAACCCGAGGCACGCTCGCGGGCGCAACAAATGCTTGCCGGGTTCGAGGCTGCCGGCTACTGCAAGCGCTGTGCGCCAGCGGCCCTGGGCGAGCTGCGCAAGGAGCGATACGCGTGATCCCGCTGCTCGGCCGCGACGCGGTGCGCGCCATCGATGCCGACGCGCCGCAGCGACTGGGCCTGCCGACCCTGCTGCTGATGGAGAACGCGGGCCGAGGCGCGTTCGATGCGCTGACTGCGCGCTTCGCGGGCGCTCTCTCGAACGTGGTGATCGTGTGCGGGCCCGGGCAGAACGGCGGCGACGGCTTCGTGGTCGCGCGGCATTTGCTGAACGCGGGCTACGCGCCGCGCGTGTTCCTGGTCGGGGAGCCGAGCCGGGTGCGAGGCGACGCGCTCGTCAACCTTCGCGCGCTCGAGCGCATCGGCGGTCTCTGTCACGAGCTGCCTGGAGATGCGCTCGGGCCGCTGGTGGCCACGCTGCAGAACGCGACGCTCGTCGTGGACGCGTTGTTCGGCACCGGGCTCGATCGTCCGCTCGGCGGTGTCGTTGCAGCCGTGGTCGAGCTGATCAACGCCTGCGGTGCGACGGTCGTCGCGCTCGATCTGCCGAGCGGTGTCGACGCGGACAGCGGTGCGGTGCTCGGTGTGGGCATAAGAGCCGATCTCACGCTGACGTTCGCGGCGCACAAGCGCGGCTTGCACCAACATCCAGGGGCCGCGCTCGCGTCCGAGGTGAAGCTGCTTCCGATTGGCGTGCCCACGCCTCACGACGCCGAGGTCTCGCTGATCGAGACGAGCGACATCGCGGGCCTGCTTCGCATGCGTGACGCCGATGCGCACAAGGGCAGCGCAGGCCACGTGCTCGTCATTGCGGGCGCTCCGGGCCGCACGGGCGCGGCGCTGCTCGCGGGCCTCGGCGCGCTGCGAGCGGGAGCCGGTTTGTGCACGCTGGCCGGGCGCGGCGCCGCGCGCGAAGCGCTCGACGCCAAGGTGGTCGAGTTGATGACTGCCGAGCTGCCTCTCGATGCCAACGCGGCGTTCGCGGCCGCGCTCGCGCTGTGCGGTACGATGCGATCCGCGGTGGTGGGGCCCGGGCTGGGGCTCGACACTGCCGCGCGCTCGCTCTGCGAGCAGCTGGCCCTGCGATTGCCGGTGCCGACCGTGGTCGACGCCGACGCGCTGACTGCGTTGGGCAGCGACTGCGCGCGGTTGCGCGACGCGAAGGGGCCGCGCGTGCTCACCCCGCATCCGGGCGAGGCCGCGAGCCTGCTCGGTAGCAGCAGCCGCGAGGTGCAGGCAGACCGCTACGCGTCCGCGGCCGCGCTCGCGCAGCGGACGGGCCAGGTGATCGTGCTCAAGGGCGCGCTGAGCATCGTTGCCGAGCCCTCGGGGCGCATGCGCGTGTGCCCGACCGGCACACCGGCGATGGCGGTCGCTGGCACCGGCGATGTGCTGAGCGGCGTGATCGGCGCGTTGCTCGCGACGCTCGACCCATTCGACGCGGCGACGGTCGGCGTCTTCCTGCACGGATTAGCCGGCGAGATCGCGGCGCACGCGGATCGGGGATTGCTCGCGTCGGAGCTCGCCGCAGCGTTGCCGGCCGCGCTGTCGCGCTGTCGCGCCTGAGTCGCTGCACGGCCCCAGATGACGGTCTGACAGGCTGTCCCGCGCCGCGTCGCGCATCGCGACAATTTGTCCAGCAGCTTGCGGCGATTGCATCGAGAACCGCGGGAATTGCAGGGGCTCGAGGTTGGCCCGCTGATTGCAATGTCTGGCCGGTGATGGACGGATCGATCCCGGCGGCCCAGCTCGAGCTCGACGCCACGACGCGCTTCGACCTCGGCGTGCGCCCGTTGCTTTCGGGGCTACGAGGCGCCGCGCTTCGCCTCACTCGCAATGCGGCCGAAGCCGACGACCTGATGCAGGAGACCGTGCTGCGCGCGTGGCGCTTCTTCGCGCGCTACGAGCCCAACACCAATCTGCGTGCGTGGATGCACCGCATCCTGCGCAACACCTTCATCCACCGTTACCGCCGCGCCCGACGCGAGCGCGAGGTGCTCGCTCAGGCGTCGATCCAGGCTGCGCTCTGCTCCGCCCCCGCTTTCGATCCGGCGCAAGCCGATGTCGGCGACGAGGTCAGCGCGGCGCTCGGCGCGCTGTCGCCCGAGTATCGCTCGGTGGTCTGGTCGGTCGCCGTGGACGAGCTCAGTTACCGCGAGGCGGCGGAGCACCTCGGGTGCCCGCTCGGCACGGTGATGTCGCGACTCCATCGCGGCCGTCACGCGCTGCAACGCGACCTTCGGTCCTACGCGGGCGCGCACGGTTGCGGTCCGGGCTCGCGCTGAGCGCGCAAGCGCACGGCTGCAAGGCTTGACGCCCTCGAACCCCGCCCCCATATTGCCACCCCGATCGTTTGCGCGGTGCCTTGCGGCGAAGCAGGGTTGGTTGCGGGAGGCGTGATGGCCAAGTCCTACGGCGAGCTGCTCCAGGAAGCGCGATCACACATTCGCCTGGTGACGCTCGACGAGTGCAAGCGTCGCTTCGATGCGCGCGAGGGCTACGTGTTCGTCGACGTGCGCGAGAAGGACGAGACGCGCCTCGGCTTCATCCCGGGCTCCGTGCTCTTGCCCCGCGCGCACCTCGAGCAACAGTTCGAGCAGAAGCTGCCCGACCGCAATGCCAAGATCATTTTGTACTGCGCGAGCGGCATCCGGTCTGCGTTCGCAGCCAAGCTCCTGCAGGACGTTGGCTACACCCACGTGGAGTCGGCCAACCCCGGCTTCAACCGCTGGAAGGACATGTCCTTCCCGGTGGAGACGCCGGCGGCGTTGACCCAAGCGCAGCGCGACCGCTACTCGCGCCACATCTTGCTGCCTGAAGTGGGAGAGAAGGGCCAGGAGAAGCTGCTCAAGGCGCGCGTGCTGCTGCTCGGCGCGGGCGGCCTCGGGTCACCCGCTGCGCTCTACCTCGCTGCTGCCGGCGTCGGCACGCTCGGCGTGATCGATGCGGACGTGGTCGATGCGTCGAACTTGCAGCGGCAGATCCTGCACGGGACCTCGACGCTGGGCATGCCCAAGGTCGAGAGCGGCAAGAACCGCATCGAAGACCTGAACCCGGACGTCAAGGTGATCCCGTTCCAGGAACGTCTGACCAGCGAGAACATCGATCGCGTGTTCGACCAAGGCTGGGACGTGGTGGTCGACGGGCTCGACAACTTTGCGACACGCTACCTCGTGAACGACGCGTCGATCTGGAAGAACATCCCCGTCGTGCACGGATCGATCTTCCGCTTCGACGGACAGGTCACGACCTTCGTGCCCAAGGTTGGACCTTGCTATCGCTGCTTGTACCCGGAGCCTCCGCCAGCGCACCTCGCGCCGTCGTGCTCCGAAGCAGGCGTTCTAGGCGTGTTGCCAGGCATCATCGGCACGATTCAAGCGACCGAGGCCGTGAAGCTGATCCTCGGTGTCGGAGAGCCGCTCGTGGGTCGCTTGCTGATGTACGAATCGCTGACGATGAAGTTCCGGCAGCTACGCTTACGCCGCGACCCGAGCTGCCCCGTATGCGGCGAGAAGCCGACGATCACTTCGTACATCGACTACGAAGGCTTCTGCGCGCGCTAAGTATCGGGAGGGTCACGCGACCCTCCCGCCCGCCGAGCAAAGCTCGTCGGGGCCCACCCTCCCGCGGGGGTCGCTGCGCTCCCTTCCGATTTGTTGACGCGGTGGTCAACGCAGGCGGGGGAGCAGCGCGCGGTTTTGGGCTGTGCTGTAGCCGCGCTTGGCCAGGAAGAAATTGCCGCGCACTTCGACCACGCCGAAGTGGCCGCCCCGCAGCTGCCTTTGCAATGCCTGGTGCTCTTCCGAGAACAAGCCGGTCACCGGCGCGAGGATGTACTGGGCATCGTAGATCCCGTAGCGCAAGGTGTAGGCGTAGCGGCGATTGGACACGTGAGGCACGACGCGCTCGCTGCCGACCACGCGAGCGTCGCTTGGCATCTTGGCGATCAGCGCTCGCAAGTCGCGGTAGTCGGCCTGCTGTGCGGCCGTGGTGCCGAATACGAAGCTGCGATAGCCGGCGCGGGCCGTGTGGTGTTGCAGGATCGCGCCAAACTGGTGCGAGCACAGCGCCATGCCGACCACCAGCGCGGCGAGCGCGGCTCGCTGCCGCGCCGGACCGAACGTCTCACGCGTGTCGACGTTGAGCCCTTCGAGGTTCGCGACCAGCGCCAGGAACAGATACGTGGTCCAGTGGGGCGTGTATTGAAACGAGATCTGGATCAGCGGCAGCGCGTTGGTCACGAGCAGGCAGAAGAACAGGCCCGGTAGGCTGCAGAGCAGACCGAGCGGGCGGATCCACGGCAGAAACGCGAGCGGTGCCGCGATCTGCAGCGCATAGATGAGCTTGTCGTAGGTGAGCAGCGTGCCGAGCGCGAACACAGGGTTGGCAACGAGGGTCTTCAGCACCGCCGTGAGGCCCTTGCCGCCCTGAGGGACGAGTGCCTGGTACAGCTCGACGAAGCTGCCGCCCTGACCGAAGCCGCCGGGCATGACGACGAGCTTCATCGTCAGCATGTAAACGCTGCCGATCACGCACAGCAGCAGGCCCGCGCGCGGTCTTTGCTTCGTCGCAATCAAGTATGCGCCGATGATCGCCACGCCGGCCGCAGCGTCCTCCCGCACCAAGAGCCCGAGCAGCAGGAACAGCGCGGCCCAACGGTCGCGCCGCGCCTCGAGCAAGCAGAGGCTGGTCCAGTGAATCAGCGGGGCGAGCAGCAGGAAATGAAAGTCGTAAAGGTTCGGCCCATGCACGGGCGGATAGAACAGATATGCGATGGCGACCAGGCACGCGATCCAAGGGCGCAGGTGCCGCGACGCGAACAGATACAAGGGGAGGGCGGCCAGGCCCACGCCGACGGCCTGGATCCACAGCGTGGTCTCGGCCCGCGGCGCAAGCGCATAGATGGGCGCGAGCACGAACACGATCAGCGTCGCGTGCTGACCCAAGTGCCGCGCGTCGGGGCCTCCATAGGGAGAGGCTGGCAGGTTGATGTCCCAGCGGTGCGCCGTGTTCCAGAAAATGTTGTCGAAGATGCCGAGGTCGAAGCTGTTGGTCTCGAGGTTGTGGTGGTTCTGGACCGAGAGCAGGCCGAAGTAGATCGCGTAGGCGGTGGCCGCGGTGATCACGAGCGCGACGGGCGCATGCGGCGCGAACCGGCCGAGCGTCAGGCTGAGCCGAGCAGCGTGCGGCGCGTGCGGCACAGGGACCGGCGCGGGGCCCGACGACAACGAGCGGCCGACCAGGAGGCGCGTTCCGAGCGCCAGCAGCGAGGCCAGCACCAGGAACGGCAAGGGATGGTCGTCCCAAATCAGCTCGAAGCCAAGCGGTGGGATGAGCGCTGCGAGCATCACGGGCGAGCAGCGCTTCGCGAGCCAGCGCGCAAACGCCAGCCGGTCGGGCGCGCGCTGGCCGCCGAGGACCGCCACGAGGCCGAGCGCCGCTGCGCCGAGCACCATGCTGGGCAGCGCCAAGCCGAAGGCGACCCCTCCGCGCTCGTTGCGCGTCGCGAACGCAGCGAGATTGTCGCCCTGAGCGAGCTCCCACAGGCACAACCCGAAGGAAGCGCCTGCGACGAAGATCTCGAGCGCCGCGAGCCACAGCTCTGCGAGGGCGCGGTCACGGGCCGAGACGCTGGGCTGCACGGACACGCGTCCGTCTACAACACGTACTCGTCGCCGATCTGCAAAATCGTCGTGTTGCGCGTGCGAATCTTGCCGAGCTCACGCTCCACCAGGCGCTGAAAAACGGGCTTGATGTGGAAGAGCAGCACCGGCAGGTCGCGCTGGCCAGGGCCCAACTTGCGCAGCTCCTTCTCCAGGCTGCGCGGGGTGTGGTGGCACGAGGCGCGCGCGAGGTCGTCCTGCTCGTTGGGGAAAGCCACTTCCATGATCAGCGCCCGCAAACGCGGTTGTTTGCGCAGCACTTCCCAGAGCTCGTGCGTCGGCCCCGTGTCTCCGCTGTATGCCAGCGCACCGTCGCCGTCGCTCACGATGTACGCAGCGGCCTCGACCGTGTGATCGACCAGGATCGGCCGCACGGCATAGCCGCACAGCTCGGTCACCTTGCCCGGTGCGAGCTGCTTGAACACGATCGTCGCGCCGTTCTGGTCCGGGATCTTGCTGAAGTCGGGCCACAGTCGATCGTTGAAGAAGTGCCGCTTGAGCACGCGGATGGTGCCGGGCGTGGACGCGATCGTGAGCGGGGGACCTCCCTGCTGCGTGCGGGTGTCTGCAAGCATGGCGAGGTCGCGCACGTGATCGATGTGCGCGTGGCTCACGATCACGGTGTCGATCTTCTGCTGCTCCTTGAGGGTCAGCATGTTCGTGATGGAGCCCGCGTCGAGGCAGGCGCGCCCGTCGAGCAGGAACGCCGGGCACTGGTGCTTCGGGGATTCGCCGCCGTGGCAGCCGAGAACCTTGAGATCCATCGCGTCAGGCCTGGTCCATGGTCGACGACCATCGAAGGGACGGCACAGCGTCCATGCCAGCTCGAACGTCGAGCGCGAGGGGTGTCACGGCCACCTCCGACCCAGCGTAACAGCAGCCCGCGCGGCGGGTCAAAAGCTCGCACTTGCCGATTGGCGGGCTTGCGGTCGGGGCCCGGTCGGCTGCCCGTGGGCGGGGCTGCCACGCAGGGCGGTCCACGAGGCCGTTGACGGTGCTCGGGGGGGGCACTATATCTCCGCGACACCGCGCCGGCGCTGGGCCGCGCGGCTTTTCCGGACGTTTCGGAGAGATAGCAGATGGCCACCCACATCACGTCGGATTGCATCAACTGCGGCGCCTGCGAGCCCGAGTGCCCCAATCAAGCCATCAGCGAGGGTGACGAGATCTACGTCATCAATCCAGAGCTCTGTACCGAGTGCGTCGGCTTCTACGACCACGAGGCGTGCCAGGCCGTGTGCCCGGTCGAGTGTTGCCTCCCCGATCCCAACCATCGGGAGGAGGAGCCGGGGCTCCTCCAACGCGCCCTCAAGCTCCACCCCGAAGACGCCGAGCTGAAGTCCCGCGCCGGCAAGAACGAATACCCCTCCCGCTTCCGCGTGAAGTAGCACTTGGCGGCGCCCGGCCGGCCCGGTCCGACAAGGTGAATTCGCCCGCGCCCGCCCTCTCGCGAGGTTCGCCTCGCTCGCGCCGGAGCGCAGTTCGCGTGCCTGCGAGGTCCTGAGGGGTGAATCGCGGCTCCGCCGTGAGAGGGGAGCGAAGCTCCCGCTCCGCGTGGGGTGGGGCCCCGCTGAATTTACTTCAGCGGGGCGGGGCGGCGCGTGCCGCCCCGCGTCATTAACTCTCCCTACGGATGCCGAAGGCGCGCATTTTCTTGTGGAGGTTGGTGCGTTCGATGCCAAGCACGCTCGCGGCGCGGGAGATGTTCCAGTCGTGCTCGCGAAGCGTCGAGAGCAGGTACTCAGCCTCGGCGCGATCGCGAAATTCTCGCAGCGTGGGCCTTTTGTCGCCCTGAACCAGGCTCGCGATGTCGGGCGTGCCGGTTTGCTCGGCGGCGGCGACCGGGTCGAAGCGCCCGGTGTCGCGGCCGGCCTGCGCGCTGATCCAGTCCCGCGGCACGTCGTCCACCGTGATCTCCGAACCGCTCAGGATGACCATGCGCTCGACCACGTTCTTGAGCTCGCGGACGTTGCCCGGCCAAGGACGCTGCTGCAGCAGGTCGAACACCTCTGGCTCGATCGGCTTCTCGCGACCGCCGTACTCGCGGCAGAACTGCTTGAAGAAGGTTTGCGCGAGCAACGGGATGTCCTCCACCCGCTCGCGCAACGCGGGGCAGCGAATTGGCACGACGTTCAGGCGAAAGTACAGGTCGTCGCGGAAGCTGCCGTCGGCCACTTCGGTCTCGAGATCCTTGTTCGTGGCCGCCAGCACGCGCACGTTGACCGCGATCGGACGTTCGCTGCCCACGCGCGTGATCTCGCCGCTCTGCAGGGCCCGCAACACCTTCGCCTGCGCGCTCAGGCTCATGTCGCCGATTTCGTCGAGGAACAGCGTGCCGCCGTCGGCCAGCTCGAACATGCCTTTCTTGCGGCCGTGCGCGCCGGTGAACGCGCCGCGCTCGTAGCCGAACAGCTCGCTCTCGATCAGCTCCGCAGGGATCGCTGCGCAGTTGAGCATCACGAAGGGCGCATCGCGTCGATCGCTCAGCCCATGGATCGCGCGAGCGATGAGCTCCTTACCAGTCCCGCTTTCTCCGGTGATGAGCACGCGGCCTTTGGTGGGCGCGATCTTGTCGATCGCCGCGAACAGGTCGCGCATGACCGGGGCCTGGCCGATCATCTCGTGGCGACCTCCGACCTCGGCGCGGAGTCTGGCGACCTCGCGCTGCAGCTTGGTCTGCCGCAGCGCGTTCTCGATGCTCACGAGCACGCGGTCGCGGTCGAGCGGTTTCTCGAGGAAGTCGACCGCGCCGAGCTGGACCGCGCTGACCGCTTCGGCGAGCGATGCGTGGCCCGAGATCATGATCACGGGCATGGCATCGGAGCCCGGGCGTTTGCGGATGCGATCGAGCGCGTCGATGCCGCTCATCGCGGGCAGGCGCACGTCGAGCACGGCGAGATCGATGTCGTCTTCCTCGAGGCGCGCCAGGGCTTCTTCGGCGCTGCCCGCCTCGACCACGTCGTAGCCCGGACCCTCGAGCACCATGCGCAGCGTACGCCGGATGTTCTTCTCGTCGTCGACGACCAGGATCCGCGCAGGCACGCACCGGATATACCACGGGCCTAGTGACTCGGGGGCTGCGTTGCTGGTCGGCTCGACTTGGCTTTCGCTGGGGCGCTCAGCAGGGAGCGGGCGCGCGTGGAGGTCGTTGGGATCTTGCTTGCGCGCTCTAGCAGGGAGCGGGCGGTTGTGTCGTCGCCGTGCTGGCGTGCGCAGAGCGCGAGCGCGATCAGCGCAGAGCCCGCTTCGTCGCTGTCCGGCGCGGCTGCGATCACCCGCTCGTACGCGGATCGCGCGGCGCTGCAGTTGCCGCGCGCTTCGATCGCGCGTGCTGCTGCGAGCTGCGCGCGCCTGGGCTGCCCCGGTGAGGGCGCGGCAGGCACCGCAAACTCCTCGGCACTGCGCCCGCCTGCCAGTGGCGATGGCTCCCGGAGTGTCGACGCGCTCGCCGCCTGTGCCGTCTCGGTGTTGGCCGCACCGATCGAACGCCGCTGCGCAGAACGCGCAGCGACACCGCCGCGAAGCGCTGGAGCGGCACCGCCGCTCGCGCTCGCCGGGAATGGCTGCGGCACGGCCGCCGGCATGGGCGCGGCGCTCTTCTTTTCCGCGTTGGCCGTTGGCGTGCGCGCGGCGACCGTCCCGACGTCGCGCAGGTCGTCAGTGCTCTTCGCGCTCGCCACCCCGGAGGCAATCGAGGATGGCTCGGCCGGCTGCGATGGTGCTGCAGGTCGTTCGGCAGACAACGCGTCATCTGCCCGTTCGAGCTGCTCAGCTGTCTCTGCCTCAGCCGGCTCTGGGCTCGCTGCCGCCGGCGCTGTTGGCTCAGCGGCGGCCTCGCCCTTCGGGGCGTTGTGCTGCCCAGGTAGAGCCCGCGCGAGCTCGTCTTTGGAGCGGATGCGCCGTGCCTGGGAATCGACGTGCAAGTCGAGGCGGTCGGCGGGTCGCACCCCGGCCTTGTCTTCGGGCGCCGTCGTCGCGGGCCGAACAGCCTGAGCGCGCGGCGTCGCGACTTCCTGAACGGCCGGCGACGAGGGGCGCAGCTGGGGTAGGGCGACCAGACCGACCACGGCGATCAGCACCGTGATCGTGACCATGCCGACTTGGCGTGCCATCGCGAAGCGGCTCACGAGCTCGATCAAGGGCCGAAAGAGCCCACGCTCGGGCGCGGCCTGCCGCTGTGACTGGGTCGTGACGGCCGCGGCCTTGGCTTCGGCAATCGCCAGCAGTTGCCTGCCGACCTCATCCGGCGGTGCGGCCCGCGGCAGGCTGCGCGCAACGCGCAGGCCGCCTTGGAGCTTGTCGAAGGCGCTGCGACAGCTCGCGCACTCGCGCAGGTGCGCCTCGCTCTGCTCAGCCATGTCGGGAGCCAGCTCGCCATAGACGAGGTCGAGCAAATTGGGCTGGCAGCTCTCGCAGTTCATGGTCTCTCTAGCCCTGCGCCCGGGCCTGCTCCTCGAAGTCTGCGAGCGCCTGCTGCAGGCGTTCCAGGGCGTAGCGCATGCGGCTCTTGACCGTGTTCTCAGACACCCCGGCAACCTGCGCAATCTCCGCAAATGGCAGCTGTTGCAGCTCTCGCATCAAGAAGACTTCGCGCTGCTCGGCAGGCAAGGCCTCGACCGCGGTTGCAATGCGCTGCCGCAAAGCGTTGGAAGCCGCGGCCGCTTCGAGGTCGGGCTGCTCGCCAGCGATACGCTCGACCCATGGGGCGGCTGTACCGTCCGAGCCCGCGTCGCGTGGGCCGTCGAGCGATGCGTGTCGCCGATGGCTCATCCGGCGGTGATAGTCGACGCAGAGATTGCGTGCGATTGCATACAACCAGGTCGAAAACTTCGAAGAATTATTGAATCCGTGGCCCCGCTCGATGACCCGCGTGAACACCTCTTGAAGGAGGTCCGACGCCGCCTCCGGTTCCCGTACCGAGCGCAACAAGAAATTGTACATCGGGCCCTGGTAGCGGCGGAGCAACTCTGCAAAGGCACGGGCGTCGCCGGCCGCAAAACGAACGAGCAGCTCGTGATCTGGCATTTCGCGGAGGTGCGCGTCCACGCGGATCTCGGCTGGGGGAGCCGTCCTCGGCCCCCAAGATCCGCGTGGGTTCGTGCCGAGTCCACTGGGATCAGACGTTCAGGCCTGCTTGGAGGATCTTTCGGTAACCGGGGCCGACTCCCCGCCCAAGGTGGGCTCGCTGCGCTCACCGCCGTCCGACTACCTCCGTGCGGTGCTCGCTCCGGGCATCCGTAATCCCGCGGTATTTCGGGACCTTACGCTGCGCCTTGCACACCGCAACGCGTTGACCCTGGAAACCCCCCTTGTTATAACCGCCCGCATTCGAAGACTTGGCGTGCGATGGCGGTGCCTCGCGCGTGTCGTGAAGAGGGGAATGAGCACAATGCACAGGCCCGTTGCTTTGTCCTTGTCTGCGGTTGTCGTGTTGGCGACGGCTCAGACGCTCTCGGCGCAGCAGTCGGGCGGCGGCATCTCTCTCTCTGGATCGGGAGCAGGCGTCAAAGCCACGACCACAGCGGCAGCACCGGCGCCCGCATCCGCGCCGAAGGTTTCGGCGTCGAGCACCGCGAAGGTGGCGGCGCCGGCTGCGCCTGCCGTCTCCGCCTCGACCTCTGCCGCAGCAACGACGCCTGCGGCCGCGACCCCTGCGCAGACCACGGCCCCGGCCGCGTCCGCGGCTCCTGCGGCCGATGCTGCAAGCACCGATGCTCCGATGGACGCTGGCACGTACAGCGTGCGGCTGCGGGACCTCGAGCAGAACGTCAACGAGCTCAAGGAACAGATCTTTCGTTCCAAGGCGCGGCTCTCGCTGCTCGCGGAGACCGTGCTGCAAGGCGTCGTGGCCGGCGCTCAGGCGCACGTCGTGCACGAGAACAAGATGGGCAACTCGTACAGCTTGGTGAAGGTCGTGTACGCGCTCGACGGCGCGCCGATCCTCAACAAGGAAGACGAAGAGGGCGGTCTCGGCGATCAGGAACAGTTCGATGTCTACAACGGCAGCATCGTACCGGGTGAGCACACGTTGACCGTTCAGCTCGAGTACCGCGGCCACGGCTACGGCATCTTCTCGTACCTCAAGGGCTATCGTTTCAAGGTCACCTCCAGCCACACGTTCACCGCGGCCGAGGGCAAGGCCACCACATTGCGCGTGGTCGGCTACGAGAAGGGCGGCCCCACCGCGCCGCTCGAAGAGCGCCCCGCGGTTCGCTACGTGGAGCGCGTCGACACGCCCACGGCACCCGTGCAGCCGGTCGAGGGAGGCGAGTGATGACGCGGCAGCCGTCACGGCTGCTCGTCTTGCCGGTCCTGCTCAGCGTGGCGTTCGCCGCACGGGCGCACGCGCAGAGCGTGGACAAGGTCGGCCGTGCCTTGACCGAGG
>JBIOJD010000026.1:0-18732 GCA_044450485.1 Polyangiales bacterium
TCCGTTCTTCGCGCAGGCCTGGACCCAGAAGCTTTGCTACTACGTGAACTCGTCGCTCTGTCCGGAAGGCGATCCCGAGGTGAAGCGCATCGCGGATGCGTTCAAGAGCTCGGGGTACGACTGGAGCACGCTGGTGACCGAGCTGCTGTCGTCGCCGATCACGACCCACGCTGAGGTGACCGCGACCGCGAAGAGTGAGGGCGAGGTCGTGGCGGTCTCGCGCCGCGACCATCTCTGTGCGGCGCTCGAGAGCCGCCTCGGCTTGTCGGATGTGTGCGGCCTGCAAGCCACCACGGCCAAGCAGAAGCGGGCTGTGATCCCGACCATCGCTGCGGGCCTGCCGTCCGATGGTTACGGTCGAGGCTCTACCGCGCCGGTGCTCCCGAACGAGCCGACGCTCTTCTTCCGCGCCGGGACCGAGAACATCTGCGAGACCGTGGCCGGCAGCGTGATCGACGTGGCGGCTGCCAAGCAGGTGCAGGGCGTCAAGCAGTGGTCGAGTGGCAAGCCCGACGCCGCGATTGCGGATTTCGTGTCGCTGATGATGGGCCTCGTGTCGACCGATCCGCGCGCCGGAAAGGCCCAGATGCTGCTGCGCGCGCACTTCGACGCGGCCATGCAACAGGGCGCGAGCGCGAGCAATGCGCTGAAATCGACGTTCGTGGCCGCCTGTCTCTCGCCTTCGTTCGTGTCGATCGGATTGTGAGCATGATGATCACCCGTCGCGAAGCCGTGTTGTCGACCCTGTTCGGTGCTGGACTGCTCGGTCTGCGCTCGCTCGCGACCGGGCTGCCGGCGTCGCTCCTGCTCGACCCGCGGCGCGCGTTGGCCCAGGCGGCAAAAAGCGGTTGTGGTGCCGCCGGCAACGCCCAATTCGTGATCTTCAACACCTCCGGCAACGGCGATCCGATCAACGCGAGCGTGCCCGGCACCTACGAGGATCCCGCGATCGTGCACAGCCCTGACCCGGCGATGGCACCTGCGCAGCTCCGCATCTCCGGCCAAACGTTCACCGCCGCGGCGCCCTGGGCGACCTTGCCGCAGGCCGTGCTCGATCGGACGTGCTTCTTCCACATGATGACCAACACCCCGGTGCACCCCAAGGAGCCCCAGGTCTTGCAGCTCATGGGCTCGGCCTATGCCGGAGAGATGCTGCCTTCGCTGATCGCCAAGCAGCTCGCGCCTTGCCTCGGCACGATTCAGGCCCAGCCGATCTGCCTCGGAGCGACGAGCCCAGCCGAAGGGCTGAGCTACGGCGGTGCCGCGCTGCCGATCATCCCGGCGCTGGCGCTCAAGGCCACGCTGACCAGCCCGGCGGGGCCGCTCACGGATCTGCAGGCCCTGCGTGACCAGACGCTCGGCCAGCTCTACGACCTGTACAAGCAGGACGCGACGCCCGCTCAAAAAGCGTACATCGACTCGCTCGTGACCTCTCAGCAACAGGTGCGCAGCATCGATCAGAGCCTGCTCGACGCGCTCAATTCGATCCAGGACAACAGCGCGGCCTCGCAGATGCTCGCGGCGATCACTCTGATCAAGATGAAGGTCACCCCGGTGATCTCGGTGCACATACCGTTCGGGGGCGACAACCACCGCGACGTGGGCTTGGCCGCCGAAACGACGCAGACGGTCGCGGGCGTGGCCACGATCGCGGATCTGATGCAGCAGCTCGATGCGGCGGGCTTGACCGACAGCGTGAGCTTCATGTCGCTGAACGTGTTCGGCCGCACGCTCG
This sequence comes from Polyangiales bacterium, assembly GCA_044450485.1. Lineage (GTDB taxonomy): Bacteria > Myxococcota_A > Polyangia > Polyangiales > JAFGIB01 > CAVZVA01. The sequence goes on from JBIOJD010000026.1 coordinate 1,736, forward strand.
GTCCCGGCAACACCGATGGCCGCCAGCACAACGCCAACCATCAGGTCTCGATCGCGATCGGCAAGGCCTTCCGCGGCGGCGTGATCGGTGGCGTGGCGCCAGTCAAGAGCGACTACGGTGCGGTTGCGATCGACAGCAAGACGGGCGCCGCCGCTGCCGACGGAGACGTCGCGGCGGTCGATACGCTCGCGTCCTTCGGCAAGACCATGCTGGCCTCGGTCGGCGTCGACGGGAAGACCATCGACACGCAGATCACGGGCGGCAAGATCCTGAGCGCAGCGCTCACCTGAAGCGTCCCACCACTGGGATGCCGCGAGCGCGCGCTGGTCATCGGGGCTATGCTCGCTCCATGGTGCGGGGTGGCGACGCGGACACGGACGACGAGCGAGAGCTGCTCGACGCGCTCGATGCGTTCGAGGAGCACCTCGATGACGGTGAGCTCGAGCGTGCGGCCGAGGTGTTGGCGACTGCCGAAGCGCTCGCGGGTCCAGATCACCCGGAGGTGCTGTTCGGCAAGGCGTCGCTGGCCTGGGAGCAGGACGGGCCCGAGGCGGCGATTCCGTGGCTCGAGCGAGTGATCGCGCTGGAGCCGGACCATGCCGATGCGCGCTATGCCCTCGGTTGTGCGGCCGAGGAGCGCGGGGATCGCGAGGCGATGATCGAGCACTACTTGAAGGTGCATGCGCTCGATGCGCGTGCGGATCGCGCAGCACGGGTCGGGGGTGAGGCCGCGCTCGCCGAGATCGAGCGCGTCGCGGCAGAGGTGCTGGGCGAGCTGCCCGAGCGCTTCGCGTCGCTGCTCGGCCACGTGCCCGTGGTGCTCGAGCAGAGGCCTTCGCGCGCCCTCGTGCGCGATGGGTTCGATCCGCGCGCGCTCGGCTTGTTCGACGGCCCCGAGCACGGCGATCACGGCACGCCCGCGCCGACGCGCATCGTGCTCTTCGTGAACAACCTGCTCGCCGATTTTGCCGAGCCCGACGAGCTGGAAGAACAGATCGAGATCACGCTGCTGCACGAAATCGGCCACTATTTTGGCCTCGACGAGGACGACATGGTGCGGCTAGGGCTCGATTGACGGCTGGAATTGCCGGCGACAATCGACGACTCAGGGAGGGACACGCGATGCGAACATTGCGAATTGCGCTCGTGATCTGGACCGCCGCTGCGGCGCTCGCACAGGCGCAAGCGCCCACCGCGAGCCCGGGCTCGAGCGCTCCCGGGGAGCAAGCGCCCGCCGCAGAGCCCGCCGCGCCGTCGCCTGTCGAGGCTGCATCTCCACAGCCGCCAGCCGAAGCGGGGGCCACGCCGGCAGCACCAACCGAAGCACCGCAGCCCGCGCCTGCGGAGGGCGCTCCTTCCGTCGCAACGCCAGTTGCTCCGGCTGCTCCACCTGCGCCCGTCGCGCCGATTGCGCCGACGCCGGCGGTGGCAGCACCTGTCGCTCCCGTCGCGCCGGCCGTCATCCCACCTGAAGAGCCCGCGTCGAACCTCGCAGATCGCGGCAAGCAGCTCTACATGCGCTTCGGCGCGGGTCTGGGGTTTCCGTTCGGCTCGGATGTTGCGGACAGCTATGACGATCGCGGCGCCGGCGCGTATCACTTTTCAGGCTACAGCTTCGCGATCGACTTGATGGGAGGGAGCGCGGTCTTGCCGTGGCTCGTGCTCGGCGCGGGCGTGGCATCCGACACGATTGGCGGCGGCACTGTGCGCAACGCGTCGCAAGCCAGCCGTGGCCTCGAGCACAGCTTGTACTACGCGGTCGTCGGCGGCTTCGCAGACGTGTACACCGCGCCGCCCGCGGGCTTGCACTTCCAGGCGCTCCTCGGGCTCGCGCGCTTGTCGCCCGCAAATGATCTCGGTCACGACACCGCGCTCGGCTTCGGCACGGTGCTCGGCGTCGGTTACGAGTTCGTGACGGGCCGGCGCTGGAACCTCGGCGCGCTCGCGCGCGTGGCGATCTCGCCGCTCAGCATGCACAAGGTCGCCGGCCAACAGCCCTCGCCATCGTTCTACGAGCCCTCGCTGCTCTGGACCGCGACCTTCCGGCCAGAGCGGTAAGGAGGATGAGGTGCGCTCGACCTCTGCGCGCTCGTCCGCGCGACGCTGGGCCGCGTGGCCGTCAGCCAGCCTTGACGATCAGGTAGCGCAGCGGCGGGTCGCCCGCGTTCTCGATCTCGAGCACGGCGCCGAGCGGCAAGTGCACGACGTCGCCGACGCCGAGGCGGTGCTCGACCCCGTCGACCTTCGCGCGCCCGTCGCCGTAGACGCCGACGACGATTTCCGCGTGGTGTTCTTGGCGGTGACGGCCGACGCTCCCGCGGCCGGTCAGCTCGCAGCCGAGCACTGCCGCGAACGGCGGCGCCGCGCGCCCGCCGAGCAAGTCCCACACGCGCACCTCGCCGCGGCCGCCGAACAGCGCCGGTCGAACGTCGCAGGGTCCGTGATCTTCAAACATCGAGGAAACCCTCTCCCGTCTCGGTGATCTCTAGCGCGCGTCGCCGCAGCGCCTCACTCGGCCACGGCTCGCGCACGATGCGATACACCGCGTGATCGAAGGGCAACCCCGGCACCGCCTGTGCGAGCTCGATTCGCTCGCGCTCGCCGCGATGCAAGAGCTCGACTGCCCGGTGATGACAATACGGGTTGTCGCCGATGTGCCCGGTGAGCACCGATGCCGTCCAGTGACAGCCGCCGTAGCAGTCCTCGGCGTAGTAGCACTCGGCGCAGTAGCCGCCGAGCTGCGCTTTCGTGATGTCGCGCGTGAAGCGGAGCGCGGCGCTGCGCTCCCAGATGTCGACGAGCCGCACGTCGCGCACGTTGCCGCCAACGAATTCGTCGGTCGAGAGCGACGGACAACCCTTGATGTCGCCGTTCGCCTCGATGCCCAGCGTGCTGCGCCCCGCGCCGCACGTGCCCCGGTGGCCGGCGCGCCAGTCGCCGCGCAGCACGTGCTCGAACGGGCCAAAGTAGCCGATGTTGTTACCGGGCCACATCCGCACGCCCCTCGTGTCTCCGTAGCGCTTCGCGCGCACGAGCATCGGATGCGTTTCGAGCACCTGATACGGCTCGATCGCGCGCAAATCTGCGAACGTGCGCTCGACCGCGCGGAACGATCCCGACACGCCACGCAGTGCGTCGTGCGTCGCCTCGAAGCCGTCGACCGAAATCGATACGCTCATCAGCCCCGCGTCGCGCGCCGCGAGCATCCGGTCGCGCGTCAGCCCGCGCGCGCCGGTCGTCATCTGCACGAGGATTCCCCGCGAACGCGCGCGGCGCACGACGTCGAGCCAATCCTCGCGCAGGTACGCCTCGCCGCCGATGAGCGAGATCTCCTTCACCCCGAGCTCAGCCATCTGGTCGACGAGGTCGAGCGCTTGGGCCGTGTCGAGCTCGTCGGGCCGCGCGCGGCCGGCGCGTGAGCCGCAGTGGCGACAAGCGAGGTCGCATGCGAGCGTCAGCTCCCACACTGCGTAGCTGGGACGATGCGCGCGATCGATCGGACGCGACGCGTCCTCGAGCGCGAGCTGTCGACGGCTCGGCGGCGCGTGAGGCGCCCTAGGCAGCGTCCTGTGCGGCCGCGGACCGAGCTTCATGCGTCAGCCCGCATCTTCCATCGGCGGGCCGCCGTACGCCGCGTCCGGTCCGAAGATGCGGGGACCAGCGTCCACAGGCCCCTGAGTGTCGAGCGGTGGACCACCGTAGGCGGCGTCCGGTCCGAAGATGCCCGCGTCGGTCGCGGGCTCACGGGACGTTCCGCCGCAGCCGCCGAGCGCCATCGCGGTCCCGAGGACCATGGCAGCGCGCGTGCCGCCGCGCCTTCGCGGCAGCGGAGCGGCATGCGGGCGCGCAACGTCTGAGCCGCAAAAGGGACAAAGCTGGTCGCGAACGTGCCGACAACAGCCGGCACAAAGAAACAGGGTCATGTGCGAACGGTGCCACATGGCGCGGTCGCACTCAAAGCAGACGCTCGACGCGTCGGCACAGCTCGGCACAATCCATGCAATCCTTGCAGTGCTGCCCCAAGCCGCGCCGGAAGCGCGGTCTGCAGGTAGCGCACGTCCCGATCGCGGGGTCGCTCACTCCGCTCGAAACCGGCAACTACTTTGACGGGGTGACGGGCCAACCGCTGTACCCCGAGCTGCAAGGCGCTGTCTCGTATACGGCCGGCGCCCCATCGTTGCGCTTGATCGAGTTGTTCCCGTACATGGGTCGCGACGGGATTCTCGGCTCATACGCATCGCTCGAGGAGTATGTGCTCGTCACAGGGGATGGCGTCGATGCTGCTGTCGCTACCGTCACAGACGCCCAACCGGCGGCTGCGCCCACCGAGCGCGATCCGCGTTGCCCCGCTGCGCCGCCGGGGATTGGTGATCCGTGCTCGCCCGATCCAGCTCCGCTCGAGTGCGAATACGGCGGCGATACGTTGCGGTACTGCACCACATTTGCCGAATGCATGCTCGACATCCCCAGCGGCAATTACCATTTCCACGTCAACCCGCTCGGCGATTGCACGCCGCCCAATCCGGCGGAATGTCCGGAGAGCTTTGCCGCGGCGCAGGCGCTCGAAGGGACGAAGATCTCTCCGGCGCCCGCGCCCAGCGATGCCGGCGCGTACATCGACACGTGGTCGTACGGCGTGACCTGCAGCTACGCCGAGGGCGCGTGCGGATGCCAACCCTCGCAGACTGGACTCTGCTCCGGTCCGGTCACTTGCACATGGAGCTGCCGCGCCGGCGCAGCGGTCGTAGACGAAGCAACCTCGACGCCGTGCCCTTGGCCAAGACCATTGGCGGGTGATCCGTGCCAGCCGGGCATGCAAATGTGATTACCTCAGACGTTGTGGAGACAGAACCTCGCTTGGCCCGTCGATGACGTGCCAGAACGGCTACTGGGCGCTGGATGAAGGCACCGGCAGCTGCCCGGCGGATATCCTGTGCCCGAAACCAACGCAGTAGTTCCGGTCGAGGATAGGGATCACTCGTAGTGCATGATTTCGAGCATGTGCCCGTCGGGGTCGCGGAAGTAGATCGAACTTCCGTTCTTCCGCGAGCCGTGTGAGACACCGGGTCCAGTCATGCTGCCTACCGTGTCGAAGTTGTCACCGTAAGCCACGTCTGCCGCCTTGAGACGGCCTAGTGTCTTCTCGAACTCGGCCTTCGACATCGAGAACGCCAAGTGCTCACTGATCTGCGGGGGTCGCTGAATCAGTTGAAGGACGAGCGTGGAGCTGACGCGGACGAGCCCGAGGGGCTCGTATTTGAAGCCAAACACCTCGTGATAGAACCGGACGCTGCTGTCGGCGTCGGCGACGGACAGGATGATGTGATCCAGGTTGACCGTCATTCGTTCCTCCGCGCGTAGGCCGTCCAAAGCTCGAATTTCCGGTGGGTGGTGTCAAGCGGGTCGCGGCGCCGGCAGTGTCGAGGATAGGGAAGTCGCTGGTCGGCAAGCCGCGATTTTCGAAGCCTCCGTGATCAAATCCGTCGTTGCCGACACTACCGAATTGCCCGACGCAGCGGTGCACTCCGCATCGGTGGCGTTCCGGGATGCACGAGGGTCGTCATGAAGAGTGTCAAAGGAAACTTCTGTTGCACGGTGTACGTGGGCGTGCTGCTCGCCGTAGGGGGAGCCACGGGCGCGGCCAAAGCACAGATCTATTCGGTCCAGAATTGTTCGAGCGGTCAGAAGACCCTGGTCAAAGCCGCAGTCGTTGCGGCCATCGGATACCTGAACGCCTCGCATGCCGACAGCAAAGTGCAGCGTTGGTTCGGTGCCCAAAAGGGCACACAGGGGTGGACCGATACGATCAATGACATCGCCTACTTCAAGTCGTATGCCGGGATGTTGATCAACCGGGATGTGGGCGGGGCATTCGACCCGCAGGCAGTCACGTTCGACTGCAGCGGTGGTCGAAGCAGTCTTGTTGCCCACAACAAAGGCGCCGGCACGGGCACCATCTATCTCGACGATCTCTTTTGGGGTCTGCCCGTCAAATCCAGTTACTGCTGCAAGAACTCACAGGCGGGAGCAATCATTCACGAGATGTCGCACTTGATGGGCACCCTCGACGCCTCTGTGGTGTGGAATCTGGGAGTTGTGGACGAGTTCCAGTTGGCGCTGGATATCGCTTCGCAGGACGGGCCCTATACGGCGGTCTGGAATGCCAACAACTGGGAGTACTTCTTCCAGAATCTCTGAGGGCCCTCCCGCTCGGCCCTTCCAGCTCGGCAACGCGATGATTTCCTAGGGCCTGCTGCCGCTCTAGCGGCTCGCGATGTGCGTGTAGGTGCTGGTCTGCCAGTGTGCCGGGCATGCGGGGTGGTGGGCTCGGGTATCAGCATCTTTCGGGCGTTTGGCTGCTTGGGCTTCCCAAGTTTGGACGTCTGCGACATAATATTTCGGCTGTACGGCACGAATCGCTGTGACGCCCTGGGATGGAGAGAGGTCGCTATGTTCCGAGCCAAGTCCGCTGATCCGACCGTGATCGGTCAAGGCGCAGTCATCGAGGGAAACCTGCGGGCCAGCGGGCGCGTGCAGGTCGATGGCCGCATCGAAGGCAAGCTCGAGGTGACCGGACACGTTTCGATCGGTCCCGGTGGCGCGGTCGTGGGTGAGGTGATCGCCGACGAGGTCGCGGTCGGTGGGCGCGTCGAAGGCAAGCTCACCGCGCGCAAGCACTTGCACGTGGCGGCCACCGGCGCGCTTCACGGCGAGGTTTGCTACGGCTCCCTGCAAGTCGAGCGCGGCGGCGTGGTCGACGGTCACACCGCGCGCGGCGATGCCGATGCAGTCGAGGTCAAGGAGACCGAGCGCGTGCAGCGGCCATCGCGCGCGCCGGCAGCGGTGGGGGTCGGCTGAGCGTATGACGATCGTGGTGTTCGGCGCCGACGGCCGCCGCGCGAAGCACCTGCGCGTGAGTGGCAGCGTGCTCGCCGCCGTGCTCTTCGCGGCCGCGGGCGCGCTCTGCAGCGCCGCGTGGATCGGCTGGAAGATCGGAGAGCTGACTGCAAGCTTGTAGCCGTAGAGGTGCGGACGCTTGATGTCGAAGCGCACCGGGTCGCTGACTCTTCTGGTCGTACGCGATGGCGGGCGTCCAACGCTCGAGATCGGGCTGCCGGGCTGGACGCGGCTCGGCGCACGTTCGGTTGCGGCGCTCGCGCTGTGCTGCGCGGCGTTCGTCGGTTGGCGGCTCCAGGCATCGTGTGAGCTGCGCGGACGGCGCGCCGACTACGTGCTCGACCAAGCGGCTGCGCGTTGGGGCTTGTTCCAGCGCTTCGCGCCCGCAGCCGACGGGCCGAGCCGGGCTGAGATCCTGCGCCGTGTGGCGCTCGCGCGGGCATCGGACCTCGGCCTCGGCGACCGGCGCGCGGCGTCATTGCTTTGGGCCGGCGCGCCCGAGCCGAGGTGGGTGAGCGATGCCGGCCGCGTGGGTGCTTCGCACGGGACGTTACTTTGGCCAGTGCGCCAAGGCATGTTCGGCCGCGGCTATGGCTCGGGCATGGGCGGCTATCACCTGGCGGTCGACATCCAGGGACCGCGAGGCGCGGACGTGCTCGCGGCTGCGGACGGCACCGTGGGCTACGTCGGTCGCGAGCTGCGCGGCTACGGCAATCTGGTGATCCTCGTCCACGCGGGCGGCTTCATCACGCTGTACGGGCACAACCAGCGCATGCTCGTCAGCCCCGGCGAGCACGTGCGCCAAGGCGAAGCGATCGCCGAGCTCGGCAGCACCGGTCGCAGCATGGGGCCCCACGTGCACTTCGAGCTGGTGCACGACGGGCGTAACTGCGATCCGTTGCCGCTGTTCCGCTTCGACGACGCGGCGCGACCCGAGCACCTGCCCGCCGTGGCGTCCTCGCGCTGGCTTCCTGCACAAGCGCGGCCGGGCAACGTGCGATGCGGGCTGCGCCGGCAGCATCCTTCACGCGTGAAGAGCGACCCAGAGCTCGCGCCCGCGGACGAGGGCGCAGAGCCAGGCTTGTTCGGCGATGACGATGCCGTTGGCATGACGGGCGCGCGCACGGGCCATCCGACCGAGATTTGAGACCCGGATGTTCGCGCGACGGACCACGGTGTTGCTGCTTTTGCCCGGTCGAAGGACCGTGTCGCTCGAGCTCGACCCGCGCTGGCCACTCGCGCTCGCGGGATTGTTGATGCTGCCGCTGATGATCGGAGCGACCGCGCGTCGCTGTCTCGACCTCGAGCGCGAAGGTCGCGGCCCAGTGCTCGCGCTGAGCGAGGCGACCGGTAGCCTGCACTCGCTGTACTTCGTGCGCGCTGAGCGGGTGCCGCATGCGGTTCTCGCTGCGCCACACCAGCCGCCGGCTCTGATGCCAGCCGAGCTGCGCAACGCGTGGCTGCGCGTCGATGCGCTGCATCTCGGGGAAGCGCTGCGCGTGCGGCCGTTCGATGACAGGGGCTTGGCCAATCCGCAGGCGTTCGACGCGCTTGGTCATTTGATGCGCTGCCGCGTCACGGGTGAAGAGGTCGCGATCGATCCGCGGCTCGTGCGAATTCTGGTGCAGCTGAGCGCGACCTACGACCGCCCGATCCAGCTCGTGTCCGGCCACCGTCACGCGAACGTGATCGGCACGCACCCGACCAGCCAGCACACGCTCGGCAAGGCCGCCGACATCCGCGTCGCCGGCATCGACATCGAAGCGCTCCGCGCCCGCGCGCTCGAGCTAGGCGCACGCGGCGTGGGGCTCTACCCCGAGAAGGACTTCGTCCACATCGACGTCCGCGACAAGCCCAAGTACACGTGGAAGTACACCGAAGACGGCGGCGAAGAACAGGACATGCGCTGAGAGCCTGCCGCTGTAGTCGGATCGTGCTGGGCGGCTTCTCGGGTCCGGGCATCCGGACGGGGCCCGCACAGCTTGCAAATGCGGCGGTCGTCGTGAGATCGCCCGCTCACTCTGCGCCGCGCAAGCCGTGCTCTCACGAGCGTGCCATTCGAGGTTTTCCCAGCTTGCGAATGGCACGCTCGTACGGCCCCGTCCGAATGCCCGGACCCGAGAAGCCTTGCATGGTTCAAGTGCCGCAGGGCGATCCACGCAGCGAGCCTTGGACGGACGCGTGAGATTTCGCGTCTTCATCAGTACTGATGCCGGGCGCAAGATCCGTGGCTTTTGCACGGCGTCGACTAACAGCGATGGTGCTTGCAGACCTTCACCGACGTGAGGCTTGCCGGGTCCGGGCTCTGCGCGGGGGGCGTAGAAGCGTGCCGCTCGCATGCAAGAGAAACGTCGAGTGGCACGCTTCTCCGAGCGCGCCTTGCGCGGCGTAGATTGAGCGTGCGCTCTCGCTCCACCCGCCGCATCTGCAAGGCGCGCGTCCCCCCGCGCAGAGCCCGGACCCGGCAAGCCGCCCAGCACGATCCGGATGCCCGGACTCGAGAAGGCGCCCCTCCGGCAGCACGTTCGGACGTCTACCCGAGCAGCTCGGGCTTCATTTCGCGTTCGATGAAGCTCGTGTAGTGGGCGACTTCGCGGAAGGCCTGGCAGTCGAGCAGCCAGCGCAGCAGCGTGAGGTTCGTGCGGATGCCCTCGAAGCGGTACTCGTACAGCGCGCGCAGGGTGCGCGCGATCGCGATGTCGCGCGTCGGGCCCCACACCACGAGCTTCGCGATCATCCCGTCGTAGAACGGCGTGATTTCGTGGCCGGCTTCGAAGCCGCGGTCCTCGCGGACCCACGGTCCGCTCGGGAAACGCGCCGCGGTGATCTTGCCGGGTGAAGGCATGAAACGGTTCTTCGGATCCTCGGCGTAGACGCGCGCCTCGATCGCGGCGCCACGCAAGACCACGTCCTTCTGCGCATACCCGAGCGGCTCGCCCGACGCGATGCGCAGTTGCTCGGTCACGAGGTCGATGCTCGACACGGCTTCGGTCACGCAGTGCTCGACTTGGATGCGGGTGTTGACCTCGAGCAGGTAGAAGTCCTTGCCGTCGAACAAGAACTCCACCGTGCCGGCGTTGCGGTAGTTGGCGGCAGCCGAAGCCTTGACCGCGAGCGAACGCACCGTCTCGTGTTGCTCGGGCGTCAAGCCCGGTGCAGCGGCTTCTTCGATCACCTTCTGATGGCGGCGCTGCATCGAGCAGTCGCGGTCGCCGACGTGGATCACGTTGCCAAAGTCGTCCGCGAGGATCTGCACCTCGATGTGCCGAGCGCGCGGCAGCAGCTTCTCCACGTACACGTCCGAGTCGCCGAACGATCGCGCAGCTTCGCGTCGTGACGCTTCGAGCGCCGCTTCGAGCTCGCTCTCGGCGTTGACCACGCGCATGCCGCGCCCACCGCCGCCACCCGACGGCTTGACCAGCACCGGGTAGCCGATCTCCTGGCACATCACGCGCACGGTCTCTAGGTTGGCCGGCGCATCCGCGCCCGGGGGAACGGGCACGCCCGCGGCTCGCATCATCCTGCGCACGCCGAGCTTGCTGCCGAGCTTCTCGATCACGTCGGCATTCGGACCCACGAACGTCAGGCCCGCGTCGGCCACGGCGGTCGCGAGCGCGGGGTTCTCGGACAGAAACCCGTATCCTGGGTGCACTGCGTCCGCGCCCGTGCTCTTGGCAGCGCCGATGAGCTTGTCGATCACGAGATAGCTCTGCGTCGCAGGCGCAGGACCGATGTGCACCCGCTCGTCGGCCAAGGCCACGAACGGCAGGTCCTTGTCCGCGTCCGAGTACACTGCGACCGAGCCGATGCCGAGGTCGCGGCACGCGCGAATCACCCGCAGCGCGATCTCCCCGCGGTTCGCGATCAGAACCTTCTTGATCATGGACGCTCTCCTCCGTGCCCAGCGCCGCGTCTCACCCTCGCGGCCGGGCCGTCGAATACCACACCCCGCGCCGGTGTCGAGAGCTTCGAATCGAGGGCTCAGCTCGTCGCGCCGGCGAAGGCTGCGTTGGTGCCGGCGTCGCCGAGCTCGACGTCGGCGGCGGGCAGGATCTCTGCTCCGGGTGGCCTGCGGTTCGGGCCGGGGCCGAGCTGGACGCTGCCGAGGCTCGGCCAGAAGGGCACGATCAGGTATTGCTTGAACCAGTACCACCACACGCTCTGCTGCAAGAGCACCGGGTCGATGAACGGCGCGATCTTGGCGTGCGCTTCGGGCAGCTTGCTCCAGTGCATGCCGGGGTTCTCGTGGTGCGCCGCGTGGTAGCCGTTGTTGAAGAGCAGGAAGTTGAGCAGCCCGCCCACGAAGTTGCGCGAGTGGTTGTGCGGCGACCAGGGGTCGGTGTGCACGTGCTGCTCGTAGTTGAACAGGTGAATGGTCCACAGCGAGCTGAGCGCAGGCAGCCCGACTGTCATCAGGAACACGAAACCGCCGAGCTTCCACCCATGCAGCGCGATCGCGGTCGCGAGCAGCGCGACGTAGCTGCCGATCCAGAACGCGTACTGGCGCTGGATGCGGCGATACAGCGCGGGGTTCCCGGTCTTGGCCTTCTCCAGGAAGGCGCTCGTCGGATAGCTCTGGTAGTACGCCGACACGAAGAAGTAGGTCGCGGCCACGAGCGCGTTGTGCTTGTTCGTGAAGCGCCAGGTGATGGTCGCGTCGCCTTCGGTGTTCAGGTACTTGTGGTGATTGAGGTTGTGCGTGGGGATCCACGCAAAGGTCGGGAAGCCGTAGAAGATCGAGATCCAGTTGCCGAACGCCTGGCTCATGCGCCGGTCGCGGAAGGTCGGGCTGTGGTTGTGGTTGTGCGCGATCACGCCGCACGCGATCGCGAAGTAGCAGCTCACCCACCACAGGCGCGGGATGAGCTCGGGGTGGACGTACTGCAGCGCGATCAGCGAAGGCGCGATCAGCGTCCACAGAATGGTGCGGTAGTCGGCTGCGTGGCGAGGAAGCATCTCGGTCCCAATCCCGGGGTCTTGGCTCGGTTCGAGCCCGCGCCGCGAGAACTGTGATTCAGCGCGTGGCCCATGGCCAGTCGTATGCCACCTGGCGTGGCGCAGGATACCGGAATCGGGCTGCAGTGAGAAGCGAGCGGCGAGCCGGCTTGACCACGGTCAAGCGTTGATTTGCGTGATTTTGCAGCAGAAGCGGATCGACCGCCGGAGTCACTCAGGCCTTGGCGCGCGCGGCCAGAAACTCGAAGGTTCGCGCCGGCGCATCCTCGTCGGGCACCGGGAAGAGCGTGGCATTGAGGTCGGTCACGCCCGACGCGGCGAGCTGGTCGAGCTGTTCGGCCACGGCCGCCTCGTTGCCCACGACAGCGATTTCACCGGCGCCCTGGGCGCCTTCGCGGTCGAGCATCGCGCGGTACGAGGGCAGCCCGCCGTAGGAGCGCAGGATGCCAGCGACCGCGGCGCGCGCTTGGTCGGGCCGGTCGGTGACGGCGACCGGCAGCCCCGCGATCACACGCGGTGTCGGTCGGCCCGCTGCCGCAGCGGCCTTACGGATGCTCGGGACGATGTGCTCGGCGAGCGTCTTCTGCCCGGTCATCCAGGTGATGGTTCCGTCCGCGACGCTGCCTGCGAGCGCCAGCATCTTCGGCGCGAGCGCCGCGACGACGATTGGAGGAGGCGTCGCGCCCGGCACGGACAGCTGCGCGTTGACCTTGAACAGCTCGCCCTTGAAGCTGACGCGGCCCTCGCGCACGAGCGGGGCGAGCGCGCCGAGGTACTCCTTCATGTGGGAGTACGACTTGGCGTACGACATGCCGAGCATCATCTCGATCACGACTTGGTGGGAGAGGCCGATGCCGAGCACGAGCCGGTTGCCGGTGGCGAGCTGCGTGGTCATGGCTTGCTGCGCCATCGCGAACGGGTGGCGCGGGTAGGTGGGCACCACGGCCGTGCCGAGCTCGATGCGCGTGGTCTCGCGGCCGCACATGGCGATCGCGGTGAGCGCATCGAGGCCGAAGATGTTGGCGAACCAGGCGCTTGCGAAGCCCGCCGCTTCGGCGCGCTTGACCTCCGCGATCAGCCCCGCGAAGCCGGCCTTGCCGGGTTCCCTGACACCGATTCCGATCTTCATGTGTAGAGCCTCCTGCCCGCGGTGCGCGCTCGGCCAACCGGCGATCCCCGCGTGAGCTACGTAGGCTAGCGCCGCTGCGACGTCAACGCGCGGTGCGAGTGGCTCGCAATCTGCGCCAACGCGTCCTATCTTGTGGCAGATGGCGAAGCGCCCGCGCAGGGGCCCGAGCAAGGACGCGCAGAGCCGCAAGGACCGGCTGATCCAGACGCGCGTGCCGCGTGGGCTCGAGAGCGCGCTCAAGGCCGAGGCCGAGCGCCGGAGGCTCTCGGTGTCGCACCTGATTCGCAACGTGCTCGAGGACACATTCGATCTGGTCGACCACGTGGTCAGCGAGGTGGACTCGCTGGTCAGCGACACCGTGGGCCTTGCCAAGCGCGTGCAGCAGGATGCCAAGCGCGTGGCGCAAACCGCCCGCCAGCGGGATGATCGTCCGCGCAGCTCGCGCGGCGCCAAGCGCGCCGAGGGTGCGTCTGGCGACGATGCGCTCGCGCAGCCGTACGCGTGGAACGAGGTCGTGCTGAACAGGCCTGCGCACTGCGCCCGCTGCGGTCGTTCGATGACGCGCGGGACGAAGGCCTACCTCGGTATGGGGCCGGACCCGAGCGCCGCGCCGACATGGCTGTGCGGCGTCTGCGTGGCAGCGCTCTGAGGGGGTGCCGTGTCGACCTCACCATGTGGCCTTGTGCTCGCGCATATTTTGTAATACAAAGTATTTCATTCTACTGGAGACCTCGACATGAGCGACGTGAATTCAGCTTCGACGCAGACGCAGGGAACCTCGGGATTTGCAGCGGCCCGGCGGACCCGCAGCCGTGCGACAGGGGTGCCCCGTCACCGCTCAGAGCTGCGCGTGTGGCTGGCGATCGTCGACACCGTGCTCGCCACCGTCGAGCAGGTCGCCTGGGACTTGCGGGCGATCGCCGACGGTGCGGTGCAGGCGTGGGGTGAGGGCAGGGCGGAGCTGCAGCTGCTCGGCGCCGAGACCCGCGGCCTACGCGGGCGGCTGCTGCGGGCGCAGAAGACGGGCTTCATGCTCGCGCGGCTCGCCGCCGGCTATCGCTTGTTCGAGCTGCGCGCGGCGTTTGTCTCGGAGCGGCGGCGCAACGCCATGCTCGAAGCGCTGCACGAGCGCAGCGCGCAGAGCTTCTACCAAACGTGCGTGGAGCAGGGCGGTGCGTTCCTCAAGGTCGGCCAGCTCTTGTCCGCGCGCGCGGATCTGTTGCCGGAGGTGTGGGTGCGCGAGCTGTCGCGCTTGCAAGATGCGGCGTCCGAGGTGCCGATCGAGCACGTGCGTGACACGATCGAGCGCGAGCTCGGCGCCACGCTGCCCGGGCTGTTCGTGAGCTTCACGACCGAGCCGCTGGCTGCGGCCAGCATCGGGCAGGTTCACGTGGCCGTGACGCACTCGGACGAGACCGTCGCGGTCAAAGTGCAGCGTCCCGACATCGAGGCGATCGTCGAGCAGGACCTCGACCTGCTCGGGCTATTCGTCGAAGGCTTGCGCGGGTCGCTCCCGCCTGCGGACTACGAGACGATTGTCGAAGAGATCCGCTCTGCGGTGCGGTCCGAGCTCGACTATGCCGAGGAGGCACATGCCACCGAGCACATGGCGCAGGCGTTTCAAGACGTGCCGGGCGTGCTCGTGCCGCGGCCGCTGCCCGAGCTGTGCTCGCCCGCGGTGCTGACGACGACGTTCATGGCCGGCCGCAAGATCACCCTCGTGCTCGACGAGCTGCGCGCTCGCCGTGACGGAGGTGATGCCACCGCGCACGCGCATCTGTCAGACATTCTAGGACGCTTGCTTCAGGTGTACCTGCGCCAGATCTTGCTGCTCGGAACGTTCCAAGCCGATCCCCACCCGGGCAATTTCCTGGTGACCGACGATGGCCAGCTCGTGCTGCTGGACTTCGGTTGCACCAAGGAGCTGGGCGAGGAGACGCGCAAGCGGTATCTCGCGCTGCTGCGGGCGTTTCTCGCACGTGACGAGCCTCGCATGACCGAGCTGTTCGCCGAGCTGGGATTCGCCACGCGGAGCGGTGATCCCGCGACGCTGCACGCGTTCACCCGCGCGCTGCTCGGAGAGCTCGCCGGCATCGCCCGCGGCGGTCGCATCGAGTGGCCGGAGCGCGACGCGGTGATCGAGCGCGCCGCGACGCTGCTGCGCGCACAAGCCGATGACCCGGTGGTGACCCTGCCTGGCGAGTTCGTGATGCTCGCGCGTGTGTTCGGCACACTCTCGGGGCTGTTCGCGCACTACCGTCCCGACATCGATCCCGTTCGCCACGTGTTGCCCGTGCTGGCTGCGGCCTTGGCGTGACGCCTGCGATCGTCGCTGTGGACCAAGCCGTCCGCGTCTCAGCTCAACGTTCCGTCCCGCAGGAGTTGCCCGAAGCGCTCGCCGATCATGAGCACCGCCAGGTGGATGTTGCTAGACGGAATCGTGGGCATGAGGCTGGCGTCGGCGACGAACAGACCTTCGACCCCGCGTACGCGGCCGTGTGCGTCCGCGGCAGCGTCCAGGTCGTTCTCGCGTCCCATGGGGACGGTGCCGCACGGATGATAGCCGGAGTCGCACGCGCTTCTGATCCAGGCATCGGTGCGCGTGCGATCGCGCAGCACGCGCTGGCTCGGCCAGAAGTGCGCGGCGAGCCCGCGTAGCGGCTTGGTCTGCGCCAAACGATAGGCGAGCAGCATCGCGTCGACCGCGAGACCGCGATCGTGCGCGTCTTCGAGTAGGCGCGACTCGATGACGGGCCTCGCGTGAGGGCTCGCGCTCGGAAACCTCAGCACGCCGTGCTGGCGCGGCCTGCCGACTGCGCACATCAAGCTCACCAGAGGAAGGTCGACGCGCGTGAGGTTCACCTTGGAGCCTGGCTGCAAGAGCATGTCGCTCGGATGCCCCGACCCCTCCGACCCATAGCGCAGCACGGTCTGGATCAGCGGGTCCTGACGGCTCGTTCTCGACCCGAAGCGCGGGCGCAGGAAGATCGCGGTACCCGGGTGATCGAGCAGCCTGCGCCCGACTGCGGGCACGTCCGTCACCAGCTCGCAGCCGAGCCGCTCGACCTCCGCGCGTGGCCCGATGCCGGAGCGCAACAAGATGCCGGGCGTGTTGATCGCGCCTGCGCACAGCACCACGCGCTCGGTCGCGATCGTTTCGACGCCTGCGCGACCCTCGACTTCGACGCCGACCACGCGTCGGTTGCGCAAGAGAACCCGGCGCACCAGCGTGTCTGGGCGCAAGCTGAAGCCGCTGCGTGCCCGCACGCTCGGGCCGAGGAACGCTTCGGCCGCGCTGATGCGCCGGCCATCGAGCTTGTTCATCGCGTGCGGTCCGAAGCCGTGGCTGTTCGGCGCATTGCTGTCCGCGCACGCGGGAAACCTGAGCTCGGCACACGCTTCGAGGAACGCGGCCTGCCACACGCACAGCTCCTCGGCCGGATGACGCCGAATCGGCAGCGGGCCGTCCTGTCCGTGAAAATCGTCGTGCATGTCGAGATCGCGCTCGAGGCGCTTGAACGCGGGCAAGCAACGCTCCCACGACCATTCGCTGAGGCCCCGCTCCGCCCATTCGTCGTAGTCTGCGGGCTGGCCACGCAGGGCGATGCAGGTGTTCACTGCCGAGGAGCCGCCAACCACGCGGCCGCGTGGAAATCGGAAATTCAGCTGGCCACTGGTGGGCCGGTGCCGGTAGCCCCAGTCGTGGGCCGCCATCGCGTTGCGCCCGCCGTTGGCGAGCTCGCGCGGCAGCCGAGACGGGTCGGGGTAGTCGGGGCCTGCCTCGATCAGCAGCACCGAGCGCTGTCCGCTCTCGGTCACCCGCGCGGCGATCACCGAACCTGCGCTGCCCGCGCCGACGACGACCAGCTCTTCGCTCACCAGCTTCCCGTGTTCGCCATCGATGCCCAGGGCTCCTTGGGCGGAAGCGCATTGCCGCGTTGCAAGAGCTCGATCGAGATCTGATCCGGCGAACGTACGAACGCCATGCGTCCATCCCGCGGCGGGCGGTTGATCA